>CAYTOV010000038.1:0-6185 GCA_964439485.1 uncultured Acidaminococcales bacterium
GAGGGCTATGCCCGAAAAGGAAAAACCACCAGCTACGCTGGTGGATATTTATTATGCCAAAAAGTTTTGCAGGATGTAAAAGTCTGAATCAAGTTACAAAGGAAATTTTAGTAAAAAAAATAATCTTAATTTTCCATAAATTTATGTTAATATATAAATAGTTAGAAAATTCAATAAAAACATTAAAACCTAATGTTATGTTATTGCAGAAAAATGATTTGGATATTTACTTAAAATGCTTGTAAAACAAAATGATCAGGAGGTGAACAAAGAATGCTGGAAATGACTAATGTTAGCGTTGTCATAAATGGCGAAGAAGGCAAGGTGCAACTGATAAAAGATATTAATCTGACCTTGCAGAATAAAAAGATATATGTGATGACGGGGCCTAACGGAGGCGGGAAATCCTGTATAGCCAAGGCAATTATGGGCATTTACCAGCCTACTAGTGGACAAATCATGTTAGATGGCTTAGACATTACGCATAAAGAACTCTATGAGCGGGCTCGTCTGGGCATCGGTTACGCGTTTCAGCAACCTGCACGATTCAAAGGCATTAAGGTCAGGGATCTTTTAACGCTTGCTGCCGGGGATAATAAGCAGATTAACTTATGCGATCTTCTATATGATGTAGGCTTATGCGCCCAGGATTATTTAGACCGTGAAATTAATACCAGTTTTTCCGGTGGTGAAGTCAAGCGCATAGAAATTGCGACTATTCTAGCCCGTAATTTGAAGGTGGCTATTTTTGATGAACCAGAGGCGGGGATTGATTTGTGGAGTTTTCAAAGATTGACGGAAACCTTTGAAAAGATGAATCAAAAGTATGACACGACTATCGTAATCATATCGCACCAAGAACGAATTCTTAACTTAGCTGATGAGGTCATTTTGGTTGCTGACAGAACTATCCGTGAGATAACGAGTCGGCAAAAGATTTTGGGCGAAATAGATCAGCTTGATTCAGCATGTCGTTGTCGGCAGAGTTGTAACAGAGGGGGAAGAGCAGATGCTAAATGCAGTCGATAAAAAACTGTTAGCCGAAGTAGCTGATTTGCATGATACTCCACCTGGAGCCTTCAACATAAGAAAAAATGGACAGGGCATTGAGCGCCATACAACAGCAAATATAAATATTGAAACAAAAAAAGATAAACCGGGTATCGATGTCACAATAAAGGCTGGTACAAAAGGAGAAAGCGTACATATCCCTGTAATTTTGTCTGAAGGCATGGATGATCTTGTATATAATACCTTTGAGATTGGCGAGAATGCCGACGTTCTAATCGTGGCAGGCTGCGGCATTCATAATCCTAGCAGCAAAAAGGCGCAGCATGATGGGATTCATGAATTTTTTATCCGTAAGGGTGCAAGGATGAAGTATGTAGAGAAACATTATGGCGAGGGCGAAGGCAGCGGCGTAAGGATTCTCAACCCCAAAACCATTATCGAAGTGGAAGAAAACGCTACTGCAGAGCTGGAAATGGTGCAAATCA
The DNA here is from genome assembly GCA_964439485.1 of uncultured Acidaminococcales bacterium. Classification (GTDB taxonomy): domain Bacteria; phylum Bacillota; class Negativicutes; order Acidaminococcales; family Acidaminococcaceae; genus RZYP01. The sequence goes on from CAYTOV010000038.1 coordinate 1,497, forward strand.
GGGGAATCAATAATGCTTTGCGGGAAACGGAAGTACGCTTGCACAAAAATGCGCGTTTAATTGTAACGGAAAGATTGCTTACCTATTTAGACCAAACGGCTGAATCAAACATCACCGTACACTTGCTTGGCGATGATGCTACAGCTCAGGTCATCTCACGGTCAGTCGCACAGAATGACTCCAAGCAGCTTTTTCATTTGAATATGCGTGGTTATGCGAGATGCCGCGGTCATATTCAATGTGACTCAATTATTATGGACCAAGCCGAAGTATCATCAATACCGGAAATCACTGCGTTTAATTCGGATGCGCAATTAATCCATGAAGCGGCCATCGGTAAAATTGCTTCTGAACAACTGACCAAGCTCATGTCCTTGGGGTTGACGGAAAAGGAAGCAGAAGAAACTATTTTGCAGGGGTTCTTGAAATAAGGCCGCATCCATCTATGAAAGGAAAGATTATTGTTAAATGAATGCCAAAAGGTCGTAAGTACTTATGGTTGATTTGTATGTTTTAATTTTCTTTGTATAGACGTATGATGGCTTTTATAATGGGATTGGCTCAGTAGTAGTGACTATATTGTGCAAATAAGCTGGTATAATGTTGGTGATAAGGAATGAAAAAATATGCATGTCTAATAACGTTATTAGTCTTTGCTTTATGTCTGTCATCATGCAAGAGCAACGATAGACATACAAAAGATGGAATATCTGGTGCCACAAAAAGCAGATACAGTGAATTGGAGATAAACGAATATAACGGTATTAAACTCGATCCTTCGATTGGACCTAGAGACAATTCAATAAATGGCATACAGAAGGTCGAAATAACGAAATATGCTTTAAAAGTTACAGGGCTTGTTAAAAATCTGGTTTCCCTGACCTATAAAGACGTTCTAATGCTCCAGGCTTATGAGAAACTTGTTACCTTAAACTGTGTAGAAGGCTGGCATGCAACAATATTATGGAAGGGGGTTCTTCTAAGCGATATCATAGGACTGGCTGAGGCTGATATTAAAGCAAATACAGTTATTTTTCATAGCATTGACGGTTATACGACTTCTCTGCCATTACAGGTAATATTAGATAGGAAGATGATTTTGGCATATTCTTCGAATAAAATAACATTACCACCTGCGCTTGGATATCCTTTTATCCTAGTTGCTGAAGATAAGGCTGGCTATAAATGGGCCAGGTGGATAACCGAAATTGAATTATCCGCCAATGCCAATTATAAAGGTTACTGGGAGCAAAGGGGCTACCCAAATTAGGGTAAGTACAAGGGCTTTTGGTGAAGTTAAAGCATGAATGAAAGGAGAGACCAAAATGAAGATAATTATTATCGGTGCGGTAGCAGGAGGAACTACGGCTGCTGCCAAAGCCAGACGTAATGATAAGACGGCTGAGATCAAGATATTTGAAGCTGACCAGGATATTTCCTACGCTGGCTGTGCGCTGCCCTATTATATAAGTAATAAGATAAAGGACCGAGCAGAAGTAGTGCCAAGAGATGCGGCTTTTTTTAAGCAAAAATATAATGTTGATGTTTATACTGGCTACCGCGTATTGGAAATCAAACCTGAAGAAAAAATGCTGACGATAGAGAATTTGGCTACGCAGGAAGTTTTTAATGAAACGTATGATAAACTTCTGCTTTCGACAGGAGCAGTATCGACAATGTTGCCGATTGAGGGAAGTGAGAAGGAAAACGTTTTTGCTTTGCGTACTGTTGTGAACGCGGATAAAATCCGCAAGTTCGTATTGGAAGCAAATCCTAAAAATGTAGTAATTGTAGGAACTGGGTTTATCGGCATGGAGTTGGCAGAAAGCTTTTCTGCAAGGGGTATTCAGGTAACTATGGTTGAGTTGGCACCACATGTCATGCCAACTTTAGACAGCGAGATGTCGGAAGAGTTGGAGAAGTATTTGCGTGAAAAAAAAGTGACCATCGTTACTGGTGACTCAGCTGCAAAGTTTACAGGCAGTCCGCTTGTAAACAAAGTAATCTTAAAAAGCGGACGCATGTTAGAGACGGATTTTGTCATTATGGCCGTTGGCATAAAACCAAATGTTAGTTTGGCACAAAAGGCGGGCGTGCAATTAGGGTCAACCGGAGCGATTCAAGTTAATGCGAAAATGGAAACAAGCGTTGAGGATATCTATGCCTGCGGAGACTGTGCTGAAAGCTTTTCTATAATTACCGGGAAACCGTTTTACAGACCGCTTGGTTCAACGGCAAACAAGATGGGGCGCGTAGCCGGTGACCAAATAACTGGAGGCGACTTGGAGTTTCAAGGTGGTTTGGGTACAGGCATTTTTAAAGTATTTGATATGGCTGTGGCCCAAACAGGTCTTACTGAGAAAGAAGCTCTCCGCGAAGGATATGAAGTTACAGTCAGCCATGACCGCAAGCCAGACAAACCTGAGTACTACGATGGACAGGATATGCTGATCAAGGCCGTCGCAGATAAAAAAACTGGTAGGGTGCTGGGGGCACAGATTATAGGCCCGGCCGGTGTCGATAAGCGAATTGACGTTTTCGTTACCGCCATCACCTTTGGCGCTCAAGCCGAGGATTTGGCCAATCTTGACCTTGCTTATTCACCACCATTTTCTACAGCCAAGGATCCGGTAATATTCACCGGCATGATTTTGGGGAAGGGATGATCCCTTTAGTTTGGAGGTGCAAGATGAAAAACAGATTGCTGTTGTTTTGGCTGGTGCATCTTTTGGTTTTAGTTACCATTACAAGCGGTTGCGGCAATGCACAGTCAAACTTAAATGCCATCAGCATGCCGCCTGGCTTTAAAATAAGTATTTATGCGAGCGGGATAGAGGGAGCACGTTCTCTGACACTGGGAGACAATGGCGTTGTTTTCGTCGGATCGAGAAGCGAAGGACGCGTTTATGCGCTTGTTGATGAAAATGGTGATGGCAAAAAGGTTGAAGTACTAACTGTTGCCTCCAATTTAGACACTCCCAATGGTGTAGCTTATCATAAAGGTTCACTTTATGTTGCGGAAATTAGCCGTATACTGCGGTATGACAACATTTTGGAGAATCTGAATCAGCCTAAGGCACCAGTTGTAGTATATGACCTGCTGCCCAAAGAACGTCACCATGGCTGGAAGTTTATCGGCATTGGACCGGATGAGAAATTATATGTTCCGGTTGGTGCTCCTTGTAATATTTGCGCTAGTGAAGATGAAAGATTTGCTAGCATTATGAGAATGAATCTGGCCGGGGCGGAAACCGAAATCTTTGCGCACGGTGTTCGTAATACTGTTGGCTTTGACTGGCATCCGCTGAATGGAGAACTGTACTTTACTGATAACGGGCGTGACTGGCTAGGCGATGATTTGCCGCCTGATGAATTAAACCATGCCCCAATAAAGGGAATGCATTTTGGTTATCCCTATTATTACGGAGATAATTTAGCTGACCCCGAATTCAAAGAACAACCACAAATTTCAACTTTATCTATGCCGGCAATGAAACTTGAGGCACACGTGGCACCGCTAGGCATGCGCTTCTATACTGGAGAAATGTTTCCTGATGAGTATAAAAACCAAATTTTTATCGCTGAGCATGGTTCATGGAATAAGACGAGCCTGATAGGCTATCGGATTGTATTAGTTAGATTGCAAGACGGCAAGCCGATAAGCCAGGAAGTTTTTGCCCAGGGTTGGTTGAATTCGGCTGTTCCTTGGGGTAGACCGGTAGATGTGCTGGTTATGCCTGACGGCGCTCTTCTTGTGTCAGATGATCGAGCAAATGCGGTTTACCGAATTAGTTATGATGGTAAAAAAGAATAGCATATCCTTCCATTGATAGTCTGCGCTGATTGCGCGGTTGCAATTGATAGAAAATAGTAAAAGCCGCCTTGCGTGATTTAATTTCACACGAGGCGGCTTTTCTTGAAAGATAAAATAAGTTAAAAGTTTATCACAATTAACCTCTTCTATGACAAACTTACACCAATCAGACTACCAATAAAATAGGTTGCCGCAGCTGCTAACAAGCCAAAGAGAATTTGCCGCAGGCCGGAATAGAAAATATTTCGACCGGTAAAGAGGGTGGTAATTGCCCCTACCAGAAACAGGCCTACGGTACTAAACGCAATACTCGTATACACAGCTGTTTGAGCTGTTAAAATGAAAAACGGTATAACAGGTATGATGGCACCAACAGAAAAAAGAAGAAAAGATGTAAAGGCGGCAACAAAAGCAGAGCCGCCAAGATCATCAGGATCAATACCTAACTCATCTCTGGCCAAAGTGTCAAGCGCTGTATCAGGATTTTGCAAAAGCTTAATTGCCAGAGGACGGGCAACTTCTTCACTAATACCTTTGGCTTGATAAATCAAAATCAGTTCTTCAATTTCTTCTTCTGGGTTAGTTTCAATTTCTTCCTTTTCAATCCCAATCTGACGCTCATACAGCTCGCGGGAACTTTGTACCGATATCCATTCTCCCAAGGCCATAGAAATACCGCCGGCTAACAAGCCGGCAATGCCGGTAAGCAGAATATTTGAGGAAGAAACAGCAGCCCCGGCTACACCCATGACGAGGTTGAAGTTAGAAACCAAACCATCACTGGCTCCCAAAACTGCTGCCCGAAGGGTATTGCCACCGGCAGAACGATGTCTTCCTTCCATTTTTGCCAACGTCGGACCATCCAAACCAGATAG
>CAYTOV010000038.1:6285-11372 GCA_964439485.1 uncultured Acidaminococcales bacterium
CTGCCATTGCTTTGTATAAGGCGGCGCTATTGCGTTCTTCGCTTAAATTATTTTTATATCTCTTGATATCATTCACCGGGAATTAGCCTCTTTTCACAACTCTAAACTTACATTTAGATATTTTAATATATACTATATTAGTTAAATATTATGGCTTAAAACTTGCCAAAGTCAAGGTTTATGTTTGATTTTTAGCAAAATTTGTTAACTGATTCAAATAAACCTAAGCGAAGATAAGAGTTGAGAAATAAAGGCAACAGGATCAAATCCTGCTGCCTTTACTTCTTTGTAATATATTGTTTGATGGATGAAGTGAATTAGGGTCCGGTACGCTTAACACATGTGATATGCTACTAGATACCCATTGTAGGCATACTCATCTTAGTGTAACCGGCTGGGACTTCAAATAGGCTGGAGTCTGGCGCTGCAAGACTGATATTACGATATTCATTCCACCAACTGCCATCAATTGCGGAGGTTTTTACTGCCATTGTTATGCCAGGATCGCTCGATATCCATTCATAGTGTGAACCCTGGTTATTAATCGTTACTTTATATTTGTCAGAAGCATAACCGTTAATTGTTTCATTCAAGATAAAAACTCGTTCTATTTCATCTTTTGCGGTTTCCTCGGAAGGTAAATGTTTTTGATTTGCATCCGCAGAGTTCAAAGATTGTTCCATGTATATCTTTTCGCCAGGCATAAGTAACCAAACAACCATTTTGTCATGACGTGTTATACTGATCATTTCTTGCGTTTCCATTCTTATTTTATTAGAGTCCATATAAATTTTCCCACTCTGTCCTTCAGATCCGTAGAAGTCAGCGGAAAAACTCATTGCTGACGCAGGATTTGTAAAAGTCAAAAGACAGGAAACCATAAAGCCAATTAATAGAAATATTTTCATAAAACGCATGATATTGCTCCTCTCTATGCTAATAATTCCTAACTATAATATACCATATAATTCTGAAAATACAATTATTCTCAAAATCGTTATTGTTTACATGGAAACGATGAGTTACTATATTATCAAAATACAGTCATGATGAGCGAAAAATCATTTTAAGATTCCTTAATGATTTGACACAAGAATATGATGAGGAAATCATGAAAGAAGAGTAGGCAATATATTTAGGAGGTTGAAGTGTTGAATCAAAAATATGTGTATTTAGTAGCTGTGGGGCATTTCTTTTGTGATATAGCAATGGGAGCGTTGCCAGCCATATTGCCGTTTTTCATTCTCTATTATGGTATGGATTATAGTGCTGTTGCCGGCTTTATGTTTGCCTCATCTTTTTTATCATCATTAGTTCAGCCAACTTTTGGCTGGTTGGCTGACCATACTTCAAAAACGTGGCTGATGTCTTTGGGAATTTTGCTTTCAGGCGTGGCAATGGGACTGGTAGGTTTATTTGAAGACTATTGGTCAATCTTTGCTTTGGTTACTGTGAGCGGTATTGGCAGTGCTATTTTTCACCCTGAGGCTGCACGAATTATCAATAAGTTATCAGGAGCAAAACGTGGGACAGCACTAAGCATCTTTTCTGTAGGCGGCAACGGCGGTTTTGCAGTTGGACCGATTATAGCGGTGTCGGTTATTACTTTTTTTGGCATGAGAGGCACTGTAGTATTTTCTTTTTTGGCAATAATTATTTCCGCAGCGCTGCTTGTTATTGGGCCAAGAATGAAAGAAGAGATTGCTAAAAGTGTTATTATAAATAATTCTAAGAGATCTAATTCATTAACTGAACATGACAAAAGTAAAAATGATTGGCCTTCTTTTGCTCGTTTAACACTTATTATCGGGTTCAGTTCAGTTGTTGTTTGTGGGTTGCGAAGCTTCATCCCATTGTATTTGGTTGAAGTTACTGGACTTTCGACGGCGGTAGCAGGTTCGGCGTTGACCCTGTTATTTATGTTTGGCGTAGTAACTACTTTGATCGGTGGCTTTTTGGCAGATAGGATTGGTTATCTTAAGGTTGTGCAGTTTAGCTACTGGCTTTTGGCCCCAATGATTGCTATTTTATCTCAAACTACTAATGTTTATCTTTGTTTTTTACTAATGGTACCTATTGGTTTTGCAATGTTTTCACCGTTTAGTTCTGTAGTTGTTTTGGGACAGAACTATTTGGCAAAAAGTATTGGCTTTGCCTCCGGTGTAACACTTGGATTATATTTCAGCATTGGCGGAGTTTTTGTCCCGCTGATTGGCAAGTTTGCAGATAAATATGGTTTGCCAAAAACAATGGAACTTTTAACATTCTTTGCCTTTCTAGCTGCCCTTTGTACTTTTATTTTACCAAAACCAATAACAGAAGATGGCACTGAAGCGTAGTTGCAGAAACAAAAAACTTTAGAGCCTAATGGTAAATCCACAATCGATTAGCTATAATGAAGTAAACTAATTTTAATAATATCAATGTATAGAAATGTTCTTATTCCGTGGCTGCCAGAAGGCTAAAGTTGTAAATGGAAGGTGGATGGCTATGTTTAGAAGTCTTAGGTTCTTTGCTATGGTTATAGGGTTAATTTTTGCTATACAAATTTCTTGTGTGGCAGCGCCAAGCGATGGTGGTCATCTTTTCCCCGTCAAAAGGGGAAATTTGGCAGGTTTTATCGACATTAAAGGTGATGAAATTATTCCACTTCAATTTGCCGAAGTGGGTGAATTTAGCGAAGGCTTAGCGGCTGCACAAGATGTGGAAAGCGGCAAATGGGGCTATATTGATCGAACCGGAACTTTCATTATTTCTCCACAATTCAGAACAGCTAGCTTTTTCAGTGAAGGTCTGGCTGGGGTCAGGATGGAAGACTCTGATGGCTGGTATATTAATCGCAGTGGCGAATTGATTATTCCGGGCTATGGTGGGAGCATAGTACAAAATGGTATGGCCCTAGTCAAAAAACAGGGAAAAACCATTTTCACTGATAAAAAGGGCAAGGAGCTTTTTGAGGTATCTGGCGATGCGTGGCCCGTTGGCGGTGGCCTCATTGCGTTTATGAAAAATGGGCGGATGGGGTTTGTTGATCGGCAAGGTATTGTCATTATTCAACCGATATATCATTGCGATGTTAATTGGCGTGATCAGCAGTTTGAAGAAAGAATAACACCCGTTAGCAAGCTTATGCCTAATGGTAAAGATAAATTTGGCTTTATCGATATAAGCGGTAAAACTGTGGTTGATTTTCAGTATGACTGGGCAGAACAGTTTTTTGATGGCTTGGCTATGGTTGTCAAAGACGGCAAATACGGTTACATAAACACTGCCGGCGAGGTAGTTATACCGTTGGAATTCGACGGAGCCGAGCACTTTTCTGAGGGACTGGCTGCTATGAAAGTTAATGGTAGCTGGGGTTTCATGGATACAAGCGGAAAGATTGTTATCGATCCACATTATCTTCCACGGATTTGGGGTAGTCCTATGATTTTCTGTGAGGGTCTTGCAGCGGTGCGCACTGAAACAGGAACGGGCTTCATTAATAAGAGCGGCGAAATGGTGGTGCCTGCTGTATATAGTTCAGCAGAAGATTTCGCTTATGGGCTGGCGCGGGTTGGATCGCTTTCAAATCCTGACTATGTTAATAAGCGTGGGGAAGTAATATGGTCAAAGAACAATATAACAAGTAAAAACGAATAAAAAAACAGAGCAGGCAGCCTACAATCATAGGCTGCCTGCTCCATTAGTACCAGTTGTTTATTTGGCTGCTAAGTTAACAGGTAGAGTTCTATCCAAACTTTCAACAAATTCACCGGTCTTATGATTAAATGTCCTTATGGAAATTTTATCAGGATAAAGATATATTGAATTTGTCCAGATTCTTTTGCCATCTAAGGTTGGATTATGTAAATCAAGTATTTTACCTTCATACAAATTTATTGTTTCATCAAAGCTTGGGTTTGTTGCCGGAGTATGTGTATGACCGGAAACCCATAATAATATCTGCGGATTCTTCATAAGCAGTTCGTGAAGCTGCTTTTCTGGTTGTGCAATGAAATTTGGTGTGTTGACTTCTTTATTGTATTGCGCCAAAGTACCAGCCAAAGGCGCATGAAAAAATATTAATGTAGGCTTTGTTTTATTACTTGCCAGTGTTTCTTCTAGCCAACTTAACTGCTGCGCTGATATTTCTGTCAGATATTTGCCGCTTGTAACATCAGGGGAGAGAAAAATAAGCAGATAATTATCAATATATTGATAGTAATATATATTATTTATTTTAAAAGTATTTTTGAACCGCTCAAGCTTTGTTGCACGCAAATCTGGTGGAGCCCATTTCAATTTACCGCTTGCTGTTAGATGATCTTCATACATGAATTCGTGGTTGCCGACGATGAGTGCTTTGGGCTTGGTCAGTTTATCAACAAATTCTTTAGCTTGGGCATAGTCTGATTCATTACCTAATTTTTCAACAATGTCACCTAAGAAAACAACTAAATCAACATCGCTCCAGGCATTAATATCATTAATAGTTCTTAACTTATTGTCAATCTTTGTTTGTCTGCCATTTGCGTTTTCTTCAGCTGATAATTTGCTTGGATAATGGGCATCACTTAAGATTACTATTCGATGATATTCTTTTTGTGGTGGGTAATAAGTTTTTGCCTGGTTTTCAAAAAATAAAAAACCAAAAAAGCTAAATAATAAAACGATAGCAGCGATTAGCTTTTTTTTCATATTTTCATCTCCTCAAAAAAACATTTTATCACATTGACACTTGTTTATGTGATAAAAATAAAGTTGATTATACTTGACATAGGATTGTTTATACCTCTATAATTTGAATAGAATTCAAATTATAGAGGTATAAACATGAGCAGACCAACACAAGATCCACAAATTCGTATGAATGAAATATTGGATGCCGCGGACAAACTTTTCTTCAGTAAAGGCTATAATGCAACGACTATCAGCGATATCGCCCAAAAAATTGGCGTTGCACAAGGCATGCTATACTACTATTTTAAGTCCAAGGAAGAGGTATTGGAAAGACTGCTTGAACGTTATGCTGCGGATTTGGTTGCAGATATTAAAGCAATTTATATCAAAAACAATACTTCTACAGAGAAAATTGTTTTTATCTT
>CAYTOV010000039.1:0-11235 GCA_964439485.1 uncultured Acidaminococcales bacterium
CCGCAGTAAATTCGGCCGAACGCTGATGTATATGAGTCCCGTCACTTCTTTAATCATTGACTGAAGTTAACGGTTATTACGTAATGTCATGTCGAGCGCAGCCGAGACATCTTGGTTCGGGTATGCTCGTAAAGTTCAGCAGTTCTGTGCGTTGACAAAGAAAAGTGTGCAATGTATAATCAAATCCATAGGGGTCATATAACTGACGGAAGTGGATAACCACATGGAGTATGACCGGTATTAAGCCGACCGTCTGGGCAAAATGAGCCCGGATTGTCGGCTTTTTTCGCATATAATGATTTAAGGGCTGGCCCCGGAATTTAAGGAGGATATCTATGTTAACTGATATTGAAATTGCACAACAGGCAAAAATGCTCCCCATTACCGAAGTGGCAAAAAAACTTGGCATAGCCGAGAATGACATTGAAATGTACGGACGCTATAAGGCAAAATTGTCTATGGATCTTATTCGTAGCTTAGAGGCAAAAAAAGCTGGCAAATTAGTGCTGGTTACAGCTATAACACCTACTCCAGCCGGTGAAGGCAAATCGACAACGACAGTTGGCTTGGCACAAGGTTTGGCTAAGATTGGTAAAGACGTCATCGTTGCTTTGCGCGAACCATCACTTGGACCTTGCATGGGCGTTAAAGGCGGTGCTGCTGGCGGTGGTTATTCCCAGGTCGTGCCGATGGAAGATATCAATCTGCATTTCACGGGTGATTTCCATGCCATTACTTCTGCTCATATGTTGCTTTCCGCAATGCTCGACAATCATATCCAACAAGGAAATCTTCTTAACATAGATCCACGCAGAATTGTCTGGAAACGCGTAGTAGACATGAATGACCGCGAACTGCGTAATATAGTCGTAGGACTTGGCGGCAAGGCTCATGGTGTGCCCCGCCAGGATGGCTTCGATATCACTGTTGCTTCCGAAGTAATGGCTATCTTGTGCCTGTCCAACAGCTTGAAAGATTTAAAAGAACGTCTTAGCAAAATTATAGTGGCCTATAGCTATGCCGGTGAACCGATTACTGCCGGTATGATTAAAGCACAGGGCGCAATGGCTGCTCTTTTGAGAGATGCCATTAAACCCAATCTGGTGCAGACTTTAGAGAATGTACCAGCCATCATTCATGGCGGTCCTTTTGCCAATATAGCACATGGCTGCAACAGTGTTATGGCTACAAAAACAGCAATGAAGCTTGCGGAATATACTGTCACCGAGGCAGGTTTCGGTGCTGATCTTGGCGCTGAAAAGTTTTTTGATATCAAATGTCGTTATGCGGGCCTGAAACCGGATGCGGTCGTGCTTGTTGCCACAGTTCGTGCTCTTAAAATGCATGGCGGTGTGCCAAAAACAGGCCTGGCGGTGCCTAATGTTGAAGCCGTAAAAAAAGGCCTTGTTAATCTGGAAAAACACATTGAAAATATTAAAAAATTCAACGTGCCGCTAGTTGTTGCGATCAATATCTTCGCCCAGGATACCGAAGAAGAGCTGGAAGCTATCCGCAGCCACTGCGCAACACATGGCGTTAATGTAGCGTTATCGGATGTCTTTGCTAAAGGCGGCGAAGGCGGCGTGGCTTTGGCCGAAGAAGTTGTGGCTTTGGCTGAATCAGGCAAAGCTGCTTTTGCACCTATCTATGAAGATAGCCTGACACTGAAAGAAAAAATCAACACAATTGCCCGGGAAATCTACGGAGCTGCTGCTGTTTCCTATGCGAAAGAAGCAGAAACTGCTTTGAAACAATACGAAGAGATGGGCTACGCCCACTTGCCGGTCTGCATGGCCAAAACACAATATTCACTTTCTGATGATCCGGCGCTGCTCGGTCGTCCGGAAGGATTCACCATGACCGTGAAGAACGTACGTATTTCAGCCGGCGCTGGTTTCGTAGTTGTACTGACTGGCGATATTATGACAATGCCTGGCTTGCCGAAGGTACCGGCAGCTGAAAAAATTGATGTAAGTGATGACGGTGTCATCAGCGGTCTATTCTAATAAACGAGGTATGAGGATGGAAACATTATTAATGTCTGGCAAACCGGTTGCCGATGCTGCCAGAGAAAGAATTGCTACCAAAATAGCCGCAGCTAAAACCAATGGCAAACAAGTTACACTGGCAATCGTTACTGTAGGTGACGACCCAGCTTCACATGTTTACAAAAGCCGTTTGATTAAAATGACAGAAAGCCTGGGCGCAGGCGTTAAGACGGTTGAATTGCCTGCCACTGCTTCCCAGGAAGAAGTTGAAACAGTAATAAGAGAGCTGAATGTTGATGAGGCAGTTACGGGAATACTGCCGATGATGCCGTTGCCAAAGCATTTGAACAGCGACGCTGTGGGCGCTTTATTAGCCCCGGCGAAAGATGTAGATTGCCTCAATCCTTTGAATGCCGGCGAATTGTATCTCGGCCGCAGCCGTTGGGCACCATGTACACCGCGTGCCTGTATGGCAACGCTCGCGCATTACGGTATTGAACTGAAAGGCAAACACGTTGTTGTTCTCGGACGCAGCAATGTAGTTGGCAAACCGGTTGCTTTGCTTCTATTGCAGGAACATGCGACTGTCACTATCTGCCATTCACGCACCCAGGACTTGCCGGGTGTTCTCAGGCAGGCTGACATTATCGTAGCAGCAGTCGGTATTCCTTCTTTTGTGAAGCCAGACATGGTCAAAGAGGGTGTTGTGATTGTCGACGTTGGTATCAATGCCGTCGACGGCAAGCTGTTTGGTGATGTTGATGCAACCGTGGCTGAGAAAGCTTCTGCTTTCACTCCTGTTCCTGGTGGTATTGGCGTAGTAAGCAATATGATGGTCATGGATATGCTTAGCAGAGATTTATAAAAATAAGCACTGTCGTTCAATGAAGAAAACAGTTTTCTTCTTGACGGCAGTGCTTTTATTTTATTTGGGGAAAGGGTGTGTTGAAATGGCGGCAGAAATTCAATTTCGGTTTGCGATAAGAGAAGATGTTCCGTTAGTTTTCAAGTTTATCAGAGATTTAGCGGCGTACGAAAACCTGTTAGATAAAGTTGTCGTTACTGAAGCGATTTTGGAGGATTGGCTGTTTGTGCATCAGAAAGCGGAAGTTATTTTTTGTGAACTGGCTGGCAGGCCGATAGGTTTTACGCTTTTCTTTTATAATTTCTCCACCTTTTTGGGTCAAAGCGGGATTTTTCTGGAAGATTTATATATAGAACCTGCGCATCGCGGACATGGCTATGGCAAAGCAATTTTTGCTAAACTGGCTGAAATTGCGCTTGAACGGGGCTGCGGTCGTCTGGACTGGTGGTGCCTCAACTGGAATCAGCCGAGTATGGCTTTCTATGAGTCAATTGGCGCGCAGCATCTCGAAGAATGGCGCATTTACCGCTTGCCCAAGGAAAATTTTTTAACTTTATTGCCAAAGAAGAGTATTTAAATTTTACTTTGCTTTTTCTTTTGCTGTTTTAACAGTAAGGAAATGCAGAAGAGCAGCCACATGAAACCGACAGCATAGCCAGCGACGACATCAGTCGGATAATGGACACCAAGGTAAATACGGCTGAGGCCAATGATAAGACTCAGAATAACGGCCAAAGTCGCTATCAGCAAGCGAAGCGACCAGGATTTTGCTTCCCGCATCAGGAAAAACGCTAGCATGCCATAAAAGCACATGGTCGCCATCGCATGTCCGCTGGGAAAACTGAAGCTGGTTTCCTGAACCAGGAAAAAGGAATCTGGGCGCATGCGCTGGAAACTATTTTTCAGAAAAACGCTGAGTAAACCGGCACCGGCAAGGCAAATGGCTAAAGCAGACAAATCAGGCCACCGTTTTTTGTAAGCGAGCAGAGCGAAGGTAGCGGCGACGATAATGGCATAACCTTTGCCGAACCCGATATCAGTTATGAACAACATGAATTTATCAAGCGCAGGATTGGCGTAATAACGCACAAGCCAAATAAAAGCATCGTCGAAAAGGACGGTACTGGCTTTGAAAAAAGTTTTCCAGGCTAAGTTCAGAAAGATATACAGCATGCCTGCACTTAGAACGAAACCGAGAACAATGTAGAGAGAAGACCAGCGTTCTTGCGCTTCCAGGAGAAAAGCTTTGGCTGGTTGGTAAAAGGGAGATCTTTTAAAATAATACCCGGCAAGCCATAATAATAAAGGCAGCAGAATCAGACAAAGGGCGCCCAAGCCTAGAAGCAAGGCAACAACAAGAGGTACAACCGGGTGTCCATGCAGTAAAAAAACGAAAGGCTTGTATCTGAGTTCTGCCAGTGGTGAAACAGTAATATCACCGCCAAGGACAACAATCTGACCGCCAACCTTCGAGCCTGCGTTGATTGTCAAATCACCATCTACGACGAAAATGTTTCCTTTGATATTACTGTCGACAACAACATTGCCGCCGGCTGCCATAACGGTTTTAACATTTTGTTCCTGCGAGATGACAATATCCTTATAGGTAAAAAGATTTTGCGCTTTTGGTGTATTGTTGGCAAGCATAAGAAAGCCGAGGATAGAAGCGACAATTAAACAAAGAAAGATTATGAGTAGTCCTCTATGTTTAAACATCGTTCTCACCTCGGCCATTCATAGTAATTGAAACAAAATCACAAATTACTATTTAGACAAAATATTTAATTATCCTGCTCCACGGGTGCTAGTTTTGCACAAAACTCGTTAATAGCTGCTTCATCTACCCGCATCGCCAGAATAGTTCTGGTAATCAGGTCGTCCAAGCTCCATCCTAGCATTTCGGCACCGCGTTCAATGACGGGGCGGGAACAGCCGGCAGCAAAATTCAAGGCCTTATATTTTTTCTTCACGGATTTCAGTTCCATATCCTGTACGCTTTTGGAAGGACGCATCAACGCGCAGGCACCAATCAGTCCCGTAAGTTCATCACAGGCATAAAGAATTTTTTCCATTTCATGCTCAGGTTTGATATCGACCGCGATTGCGTAACCATGGCTGGCAGTTGCGCGTATGATGTCTTCGTCGAGACCGGCTTCCCGCATCAGCTCTTGCCCTTTGATGCAGTGCTGTTCCGGATAAAGCTCAAAGTCCAGATCGTGCAGCAGACCAACATTGGCCCAGAAAGCTTCCTGTTCACCATAGCCCAGTTCGCGGGCGAAGTAGCGCATCATACCTTCTACAGTAAGGGCATGGCGCAGATGAAAAGGATCCTTGTTATATTTGGTCAGTAATTCCCAGGCTTGGTCACGAGTCAATACGGTCATGAAATCAGTTCCTTTCGATTATGGTTAATCGATGAAGCCTGGGGAAGAGAGGTAACGTTCACCTGTATCAGGCAGCAGAGCGACAATAACTTTGTCTTTGTTTTCCGGACGGCTGGCAAGCTGCGTGGCGGCATATACTGCGGCACCGCTGGAGATACCTACCAAGAGGCCTTCGTTCTTTGCTAATTCTTTCACGGTATTCAAAGCGTTATCAATTTCGACAGTGACAAC
This sequence comes from uncultured Acidaminococcales bacterium, assembly GCA_964439485.1. Taxonomy (GTDB): domain Bacteria; phylum Bacillota; class Negativicutes; order Acidaminococcales; family Acidaminococcaceae; genus RZYP01. The sequence goes on from CAYTOV010000039.1 coordinate 5,469, forward strand.
TTCATCATAAACTTTAGTGTTCAGGGTATCAGGCACAAAACCAGCGCCGATGCCTTGAATTCTGTGCGGGCCGGCAACGCCTTTGGAAAGAACAGGTGAGTCAGCTGGCTCTACAGCAACAATTTTAACATTTGGGTTTTGAGATTTCAAGTATTCACCGACACCGGTAACGGTTCCGCCGGTACCAACGCCTGCAACAAAAATATCAACTTTGCCTTCGGTATCTTTCCAGATTTCCGGGCCGGTAGTTGCTCTGTGAATTGCTGGATTAGCGGGATTAACAAATTGCCCAGGGATGAAAGAATTAGGAATTTCTTTTGCGAGTTCTTCAGCTTTAGCAATTGCACCCTTCATGCCTTTGGCGCCCTCGGTTAGTACAAGTTCAGCACCGTAAGCTTTCAGCAGGTTGCGACGTTCAATGCTCATTGTTTCCGGCATGGTCAGAATAACACGGTAACCTTTAGCGGCTGCCACAGAAGCAAGACCAATACCAGTGTTGCCGCTGGTTGGCTCAATGATAACGGAACCGGGTTTTAGAAAACCTTTCTGCTCAGCGTCTTCAATCAAAGCCTTGCCGATGCGATCCTTAACGCTGCCAGCTGGGTTGAAGTATTCCAGTTTTACAATGATTTCTGCATTCGGTGCATGTTTTTTGTTATAGTTTGTCAGCGACAAAAGTGGTGTATTACCAATTAATTCAGTTAAGCTTTTAACGATTTTAGCCATAATAGGTTCCTCATTTCATATAATAGATTTAATAAATTTAAGTATGCAAGTTAAACTGTCAGAAGACAATCAACATCGGTTGCGGCAAAGTGAGAATTTCATAGGCAACATTCTCCTTTATTCATATAGTTATAATAGGGATTAACTTTTGATAAAATTTTACCCTTAAAAAAATATCCTGTCAAGCTTTTTTTGCCTGACAGGATATAATCATATTTCGTAGGTATAAGAAGTTTTTTCGTTATGGCGTTTTACCAAGTCGGCAAGGGTGATGTTATCAACAACATTATTAATAGCATTTTCCAGCTGCAGCCAGATGTCAAGAGTTACGCATTCACTGGCACGGGCACAGTTCACATGGTTTTCTTCCAGACAGGCAACAGGAGCCAGGCTGCCTTCTAAGAGACGAAGAATTTCACCTACAGTATATTCGGCTGGCGTGCGGGCCAGCATATATCCTCCTTGAGCGCCGCGGGCACTTTTTACAAAGCCGGCTTTGCTCAGTTGAGTGATAATTTGTTCCAGATATTTTTCGGAAATTTCTTGTCTTTTGGCAATATTTTTAATGGTGATATATTCGCCGGTATAATTAACGGCTAAATCCAACATCAAGCGAAGGGCATAGCGTCCTTTCGTTGAAATCTTCATAGTGTCACGATCCTTTTCTTTTTAATTTTTTGAGAAAATTTTGCCAGGCGTATTTAGCTTCCAAGCGATGCGTCTTATTAAAAAACAGCCCGAAAAACTCTCTGAGAAGTCTGCCGGCCGGCGTATTGAGAAGATAGTCAGTAACTTCTCTTAATACAGGAATCATGCTTAAAATCTTATAAATGATGGCAAACAAGGTGGAAAGCAGAGTTTGCAGGCCATAAAGCAGTAATTGGATAATCAATAGTAAGAACGCGATTATAGTTTCTGCAAAAAAACCAAGTAAGTTGAGCAAATGGATCAAGACCGAAGCCAGTAAAGACCAAGCTTGTCCAAGCCCGTAAAATATACCGCTCATCAATTTTAGTACAAGATCAATAGCGGACCCGAATAATTGTGCGAAAGCATTAAAGATGCTGCTAAGTGTATGCACGAAAGCATTGCTGATGGATGAGAACAGCTGGGCCAGTGCAGGCGAGAAAAAAGCCAGAAAACTATTAATCGCGAACTGTAATGTTTCTAAAATTGTCAGAAGCACAGAAATGGCCGAAGTCAATATTTGCGGCAAAAACTGCAGAAGCGCGCGCAACCCTTCGCCGATAAAGGGGAGGATAGTTCCGATATACAAAAGAAGGAAGATTAACGGAGCAATTAAAAATTTATACAACAATCCCTGTTTCATCTTCATCACCTACCATAATTATAAGGAATAGTTATCATAAATGCAAAATAAATATTGACATAGGTGGATGCTTTTGCTAAACTTTGTGTTAATCTATAAGATAAATTCAATGATTGGGAAGAGTAGATTTGCAAAGCAAGCTTCAGCGAGCTGGTGATAGTGAGAGTCCGGCGCAAGGCAGCATTTTGAATGGGCCCAAGAGATATGGTTTGAGCCGGCTAGGCCGGGGTAGACGCCGTCGGGATACTTCACCCGTTATCAAGGAAGGGAATATCGGCTAAAGCCTGTATTCTGAAGTAAGCAGGATTACTATAGGTAATCAAGCAGGGTGGTACCGCGAGAGTTTCTCGTCCCTACAGGGATGAGGGGCTTTTTTTTATTGCAAAAAATTAGATTGAGGAGGAAAAAGATGAAAGAGGAACAAGTTTTCAAACCGGAAGTTGAATTGATTGAAGTGCCGCCAGCCAAGGATACCCATCGTTGGGTAGCGATAACAGCACTCTTATTGGCCATAGGCGTAATCCTTCATACCATTAGTCCGAATATTGGCGGTGTGACTCCGAACTGGACCATTGCCATGTATTCTATAACTATCAGTCTGACGAATCCAAGCTTTTCACAGTCTCTCGGTATTGGGTTTGTAGCAGGTCTGACGCTGGTGCCTTCCTCCAAGTCGGCTTTCCCGCTCGGTAATATAGCAAGTGAATTGACTGGTGCCTTTGTAGCGGCATTAGTCGTTAAATCCATGATGCAAATGGGGCTTGCCGATTTCCGTTTTCGCCCTTATCTGACAGGGTTTCTGGCTACTATGGCCAGCGGTTCGGTTTTCACCTTTATTTTAAAGCTTATTCTTAATTTACCGATGCATGTTTATATTTATGCTATGTTGCCGGTCGTGGCAACAGTCGCAGTGCTGAACGGTTTCATTACTCAGGTTTTGTTCGCGCCGGCACAAAAACTGTTCTTTATCCAGGGGGCGCGTAAAAAATGAGTAACTACGCAGTTGAATTTAAAAATTTTCACTATGCCTATAATGGCGGTGAGGTAGTTTTAAAAGATATCAATGTGAGTGTCAAAGAAGGCTCTTTTACGGTGCTGCTGGGGCCAAGCGGAGCTGGCAAGACTACGATGTGCAAAGCTATGGCGGGCATCATTCCCTATTATTATGGCGGCCGCTATGCAGGTTCGGTTGAAGTGCTGGGTGAAGATACCAAGGGCAGGCGTGTTTCCGATATTGCGATGCGTCTGGGGCTGATGCTGGAAGATTACGAGAGCCAGCTGGTGTCTCTGACTGCCGGCGAAGAAGTATCTTTTTCCCTCTTGAATCACGGCTTTCCGCCGGACGAAGTCGAGGAACGTATGAAAAAAGCTCTGGAAGATGTAGGCTTGCCTGGCAGAGAGAATTACCAGCTGGATGAATTATCCGGCGGCCAAAGGCAAAGACTGCTCCTGGCTTCGGTTTTGGCTGTGCATCCACGCGTATTAGTGCTGGATGAGCCTGTTTCGGCTATGGATCCGGAAGGCTCGGTTTCCTTATATAAGCTGCTTTATAAAATCCATCAAAAATATAATATGACAGTTATCGTCGTTGAACATAACCTTGACTACGTGCTTCCTTATGTTACTGATATGATAGTATTGCAGGATGGCAGTGTTGTGGCATCAGGTTCCTTTGAAGAGGCAGCTTCTATTGCCTATGAAGACAGAGAACTCAGAAGAATTTTACCGGCTTTATGGCAGGTCAAGCTTAACCTCGAGAAACGTGACGGTATCCATCTTGGTATGTGGAGAAAAACCAGTGATGCTATCAGTGAATTGAAAGAAAAATATGGGAGGGCTGAGCTGTGATTGAAACAAGAGAAGTAAATTTTGCTTACAGGCGCGGCGAGCCTGTGATCAACGATATTGACTGCAAAATAGAAAATGGTGAATTTGTAGCTTTGCTTGGCCATAATGGCAGCGGCAAGACAACATTGAGCAGGCTTTTTATGGCCTTGATGCATCCGCGCTCAGGTGAAGTTTATGTTGACGGTGAAAATATAGCAAAGAAAGAACCGGCCGATCTGGCCGATCGCGTTGGCTACGTCTTCCAGAATCCGGATTTACAGATTCTTGCCGATACGGTCTGGGACGAAGTTGCTTATGGTCCACGTAATAAAAAACTATCAGAGGAAAAAGTACGCGAGCAGGTTGAGGAAGCTTTGGCAGCAACAGGGCTTACCGATTTTGCCGATGTTTATCCTCGTATCTTATCCTTTGGTCAGAAACGCCGACTTGGCGTAGCAGCAGCACTTGCACTCAAGCCGCGTATCTTGATTCTTGATGAAATTACGAATGGGCAGGATAGCCTGGAAAAAGAACAGATGATGAATTATTTGCGGGCAATCAACGAAGAGCAGGGCATTACCATTGTGTTGATTACTCATGATATGAATATAGCAAGGCTGTATGCCCGCCGCGTCATTGTACTGCATAACGGCAATCTCGTTTTTGATGATGTGCCGGAGGAGCTTTTCAATGGTACGAAAGATTTGACCGAATGGGGCTTGCAACAGCCAACGATGGCAGCCCTGGCGGCAAATTTCGAACTTACGGCTGTTAATGCTGATGACTTTTGCGCCCAGCTTACTTTGAAAGCAGGTGACAAATAATGAAAGTAACGGCATTTACACAATTGTTAACTGTCTTGGCAGTTACCGCGCTGGTTTTCATTCTGCCGGTGCAGGTTGTTTCCTTTATACTAGTATTGGAGCTCGTTCTTTTGCTCTACATCAAACATGACCGTATGACCATGGCGGCTATTGGTGCGCTGACTGTTTTTACGGGTATGATGATCTTGCTGCAGCTATTGTTCCAATCCACTCTCGAAGTTGCCATGCTTGGCGGTCTGCGGATGCTGGTCATGACGATGGCTTTTCTTTGTTTGCTGGCAGCGACGAGGATACAGGATATTGCGCAAGCCTTGGTAGAACGTTTTCATATGCCTTGCGAATATGCTTTCATGCTGACGACGGCTCTGCGGTTTGTCCCTGATTTTCTGACTGACAGCACGGCAACGCTCGATGCACAGTCCTGCCGTGGCTATTCTAACCGTGGTAATGTTTTCAAACGTCTGTATTCCTATCTTGTTGTGATAAAACCGTTGGTAATGCGCGCCGTAGCCAAATCAGATACATTGGCGCTCAGCATGGAACTTAAGGGTTTCGGTGCCAACACTTATAAAAACATGAAGAAACAGGAACTGGGACTCGGCGACTATTTGGTGTTGACCATTGTTGCTATCCTGAGTACCTATAAATTCTGGATCAAATATTTATAAAAATGAAGAAAACGACCTAAATAAGCAGCGAAAAGCAGCGAACAGGCGGCCAAAGGGGATTATCCCCTTTGGCCGTTTTTGGACCAACGGGACATCCCGTTGGTCTTTTTTCTTCGTTCTGATTTTTTTAAAATTGGTGTATAATAACAAATGACTGAAGTTATTATTAACCTTGGAGCTGGAGATGAGCGAATTGTTGAAAAAGAATGCACCAATAGGCGTTTTGGATTCCGGTGTTGGCGGCCTTAGTGTCTTAAAATGCTTGAAGACGATGCTGCCGCATGAAGATTTCATTTATCTGGGAGATACTGCGAGAACACCTTATGGCCCGCGCAGTGAAGCAGAGGTCAGACAATTTGTCGGCGAGATGCTGGATTACTTTGAAACACAAG
>CAYTOV010000040.1:0-10854 GCA_964439485.1 uncultured Acidaminococcales bacterium
ACAATATAGCCCGTATAATAGCTGATGATCAAAAAGTCTGAGTAAATCATACTGTTATTTTTCATGGTATCACCACATTGCAAAGAGAACCGCGGTATAAATTAAACCACAGTAGAGAAACGCAGAAAGTACTTCTAAAATAAATCCCGTTATTTCAGCTTTACTATTTAACATAAGGTATTCCTCCACTTTGCAGGTAGTTTTTAATTTTAAGAAACGTAGCATGATTAGTGATCATGTAAACGCGGTCATCCAGCAGTATCTGGGTATCACCACGAGCATACAAACTCTGGCCATTGCGGAGAATGGAGGCAACAACACATTCTGCTGGCAGCTTCAGATCTTTGATGAAGCAATTGAGCCAGCGGTTATTTTCATTAATCGTAACTTCAATAAGGACCATCTCGCCACGATCAAAGGTTTGTACAATTTTGCAGATGTCGCGGTCAAATTCGTATTCAATCAGATTAGCGATTACTTCGGTGCTGCAGACAGTCTGATCAACGCCTAGTGCATTAAACATAGCAATATTTTTAGGATTGTTGACTCTGGCGATTGATTTTTTAATTTGAAATTCCATTTTAGCTATCTGGCAGATGACAAGATTTTCTTCATCTTTGCCCGTCACGGCAGCCAAGAGATCAGCATTCTTGATACCTGCGTCATGCAGAACATCTAAATCAGTGCCATCACCACAGATAATATCGGCTTCAATATCATTAGCTATCTTGCGGCAAATTTCTTCATTTTTTTCAATCAGCGTGACATCATAGCCGCGTTCCTTCAATGTCTTAAGCAGATTGGAACCAATTTTGCCACCGCCGATAATGATTGATTTCATTTGAGCTTTTCCTCGATTCTTGTTTTCAGTATGTAGGCGCTTAACTCTGTAGGGTTGATTGTCTCGATTGCCAGACTATCATAAACACGTTTTTTTTGAGGGTCGTTGATTTTGGCGATAATGCGCGGGACACTGAATATCTTTTTGGCAACCAAAGCTACTGTGATATTGATATTGTCAAAAGGGGTAGCAGCGATTAGACAGTCAGCTTGCTTTATGCCTGCATCAATGAGGACATCATTATCAAATTCGACGCCTTTGACGCGTAGTCCGTTAAACCCACTGCCAAGCGTCTCCAGATTTTTGGCATTTCTGTCAATGATAGCGATGTCGTACCCGTTATTGGCTAAATTTTCTGCCAGCATACTGCCAAGTCTGCCGCAGCCAACGATAGTGATATACATAAATGCGCTCCCTAAATCGGCAAATTATGCCTTTATTTTTCTTGCTCGTCACCAAAATAAAATTCATAGGAATTGAAGTTTTCAAAGGAACAGATGCGTTCAATATTTTTGCAGGCTGGTTGAAAAGTTGGGTCAAGGGAATAAGCAGCTCTATAATGACGGCGTGCCATGACCCCATCACCTTTCAATTCAAACCAGATGCCAAGTAAATTATGTGGCTGAGGCGCATCAGGGTATATGTGCATTGCTTCCACAATCTGTTCATATGCTGGTGTAAAATTCTTACAGCGAAGTTCAGCAATTGCTGAGCTTATACATTGGTTAAATTGGCTATTGGAAGTATCAAGTCTATACATGACCGTATACAACTCCTTTCAAATTCAGTATAGCTGAGTCTGCATCAATTTCGTGTGAAGCTTTGTGTTAGCGGTATAAGTTTTTTGTGAGGACAAAAAAAAGAAAAGCTGCAGTACCAATTTCTTAGTACTACAGCAAGTGTTTAGAGTGCTTTGAACTATACTTTTGTTATTTATAGAGCAGCTTATTCGTCTGCCAATCGATAACCAACGCCAATCTCTGTAATAATGTAGTGCGGTTCGGCAGGATCTTCTTTTAATTTTCGCCGAAGATTACCCATGCATACCCTTAAGGATTGGGTGTCATCATCAAGCATACCACCCCAGATATTTTCAATGATGAACTTATGTGTGAGTACTTTGCCCTGATGTTTTATTAAAAGAGCCAGCACCTTATATTCATTTGGTGTGAGGTGGATTTCATCGTCGTTTAACCAGACACGTCTTTTGTTGTCATCAACAAGCAGGCTGCCAATTTTGAATTCAGACTTGTTTTGCTCGAGGGCTGCAGGATCAGAGGAATGCCGTCTCAGGATAACGCGAATGCGTGCCAATAGTTCAGGAACACTGAAGGGTTTAGTCAGATAATCATCGGCGCCGGCATCAAGAGCCTCGACCTTTTCACGATCATGTCCGCGAGCAGAAACTATAATGATGGGAAGTCGGGATATTGCACGGAGTTTCTTTATGACTTCGACACCATCTATGTCCGGTAAACCCAAGTCAAGAATTAGGATGTCAGGATTATGTGACGCAGCAAGCATAAGTGTGTTTGCCCCGCAATCGGCTTCCAGACACTTATATCCTTGGGTTTCAAGTGATACTTTAAGAAAGTTACGGATAGACTTTTCATCATCTGCTATCAGAATTAAGGGCTGCATCGACATGTACCTCCTTGGCAGGAATCCAGAATTGCACAGCAGTGCCGTGTGGTTTAGTATTACTGATCGTTATTTGCCCACCGTGGGCCTCGACAATCGACTTGCAGAGGGAAAGTCCGAGACCGGTGCCGCGGCGGCCGCCATAAGTTTTCGCAGGATGCGAATAAAATCGTTCAAATATATGCGGTAAATTTTCTTCCGCAATTCCTGGCCCGTTGTCGCTCACTTCGAATAAAACGTTTTCATCTCTTTGACTGAGGGACACCGAGATGGCACTGCCTTCAGGAGTGTAATTCACAGCATTTTCCAACAGGTTAACTAATACCCTGGTCAGTAAAACGCCGTCTGCCTTCAAGAGAATAAGGCTAGGGGGAATATTTGTACTGATTTGGTGATTGTGTGCGTGTTTCTTTACCCGGCCGATTGCTTCGGCAATGATTTCTTCTGCAGCTTCTTCTTCAATGTTTAATTTGACGCGGCCCTCATCAAAACGTGTGATATGTAATATGTTTTCGACCATTTCATTCAACCAGCAAGCGTCATCATAGATATTATGCAAAAAGTCTTTTTTTACTTCATCGCTGATATTGGCATAATTATCAATAACAGTATTGGCTGAACCAATAATGCTGGTAAGCGGGGTGCGAAGATCATGCGAGATAGTTCGGAACATATCTGCCCGCAAGCGTTCACGCTGCACTTGCACTTGGGTTTCGGCCTGTTTTTCATAAAGCTTTTCGCGTTCTAAAACGGCCGCAATTTGTGAAGCTATAGTTTCAAGAAACCCGGTCTGCAGATTTGTGGGCATCATTGCTGGCGAAAAAACAACGCCAATAATCCCGAGAACTCCACTTTGCCCAATAATTGGCAGATAGTACCCGTGAGTCTTAGGAAACAGCTTGGTGCCAAAACCACAGGGAATGCCAGACTGGCAAGCCTCCAGGCACGCAACACGTTCTTTATCATCAACAAACAGATCATTGCCTGCAACATATCTGTTGCGAATTTCATTATTTTCATTAAAAAATTGAATCAGGACATCAGCAGAAAACTGCTTGGCAATTTCCTGCGCTGATATTTCCGCCAGATAAGCACTGTTTTTTACACTGAGCAATTTCCTGCCGATGACGTATAATGCTTTGATGCGCTGCTCCCGTTCTTCGGCCAGAAAAGTCTCCCATTTGATTTTCATGGTCAGCGTACTGGTGAAAAAACCTACGATGAACATGATCAGAAAGGTTATCAGGTAGTCGTGTCTGTAGACTTCAAGCGTGTAATATGGCTCAGTAAAGAAAAAATTATATAAGAGCACACCGGAAAGCGAAGCTAAAAAATTGTATACATAGCCGCTGGCAAGATAGGAAAAGATGATAACACCGAGCAAATAAACCATTACGACATTGGACTCTATGTTATCGATACTTTTTAGAAACATGGAGAGCAAAGTACAGACAAGCATGATGAAGATGAGTAAGGATATATTCCTCAGGAACTGTGGTTTATTATGTTGAATGTAATGTTTTTGAAAAGCGAGCACTTCGTTTTCATTGGAAGAATTACTGTCAGTTGTCTGCCACAATTTGTTCATCTGCTTTCCCTGATTATTTATAAAGCAATTAAAGTAATTCGACAATTATCGAGGCATTCCTGCCCTGCGGAATGGCGGTAAATAAAGGTATAAAGAAGCAAATGGCAATTTTTGCTAAAATTGCTTGCATATAGTATAATAATAGCCATCAAATATGACTTTTATGACTTGAAAATTTAATACGATGAAAACAGGTGACCTTTGGTCTTAATAGATAAGCCGGTGTAAGCCCGGCGCGGTCCCGCCACTGTAATGAGGAGCGACCCCATGTATGCCACTAAGAGAATTCTTGGGAAGGTTTGGGTGAACGATGATCCAGAGTCAGGAGAACTGCCTGTTTTGCAATCACCGTTAAACCTACGAGCGATGGGGAGGGTGGCACAAACGTGAACAGATATCACCTTTGTCTTTATTCTTCCCTGCAAATATTGCAGGGATTTTTTATTTTTCTGATTCGGCAGGCGGGCGGATATAATGAAAGAAATAAGGTGTGAAAAATGGCTGATTATCCAATAAACTTACGCATTGCGGGCAAAAAATGCATTGTCGTTGGCGGCGGTGCTGTTGCCTGCCGTAAAGTAAAGTCACTTCTCGCTGCGGGGGCAGAGGTCACTGTATTTAGTCCGGCACTAACGTTGGAGCTCGCTGAAATGGTGAAGAAAAAGCAATTTAATTACGTTGCAAGGCCCTATCACAAAGGGGACTTGAGCGGGTTTTTTCTTGTCATTTGTGCTACAGATGATCCTTCTGTCAATGAAGCAGTTGCAGAAGAGGCTGAAGAGGCTGGCATTTTAGCCAATGTTGTTGATGTACCGGAACTCGGCAATTTCTCAGTGCCGGCGCAGGTTAAGCGCGGAGCTTTGCTGCTGACGGTTTCTACCGGCGGCAAAAGTCCGGTCATGGCAAAAAGACTCAGGCAGGAATTGGCTCAGCAGTATGGCGAGGAATATGGTGAGTATCTTGATATGGTAGATAAAGTCCGTCAGGAACTCAAGCAAAGAGTGGCAACGTCCAAGCAGCGTGAACTTTTTTGGCGTAAAACAATAGATGAGAATGTACTTGCCTTGTTAAGGCAGGGGAGAATTGAAGAGGCGGAGGCAATGATTTGTCATGCAGCTAGTAGTATTGGGATTGAATCATAAAACCGCGCCGGTTGAAGTGCGGGAATGCTTTTCTTTTTCTGAAGAGCAAGTTAAGCAAGCGTTGAAATATTTCAGTGGCCAGGAAGAATTCAGTGAGTGTGTCCTGCTGTCCACCTGTAATCGTACTGAATTGTACGCTGTTGTTGAAGATGCCGACGAGGCGTTGCCGATCATGCGTCAATTTTTGCAGCGGATGGCAGTAAATCCGCCGGATGCCAGGAAATATTTATTCTTCTTTACGGATGAGGATTGTATTAATCATCTATTTCGAGTGGCCTCCAGTCTGGATTCCCTCATCATAGGTGAGGGGCAAATTCTCAGCCAGGTAAAAAGAGCATATTCACTGGCACGTGATGCAGAGAATACCAGCACCGTACTTAATACTTTATTTCACAGAGCGATTGCTGTCGGTAAAAAAGTGCGAACTGTGACCCATATTGCCTACAGTGCGGTATCGGTAAGTTATGCAGCCGTAGAAATGGCGAAGAAAGCTTTTGGGGATTTGACGGAGTCTAATGTATTGCTGGTCGGGGCCGGACAGATGAGCGAACTTACGGCCAGACACCTCGTTGCCAATGGCGTTAAAACGGTTTTTGTTTCTAACCGCAATTATAAAAGAGCAGTTGAGTTGGCCAACAAATTCCAAGGTATAGCTATTAATTTCGAAAATTATATAGAGGCTGCGAACAAAGCCGATATAGTGATTACGTCTACCGGTGCTCCGCATTATATGATCCGCACCAAAGATGTTGTCAGGCTGATGCAGCAAAGAGAGGGCAGACCGCTAATTTTTATTGATATTGCCGTACCGAGGGATGTAGAACCTGAGGTTGGTGAAATCCATGGTGTTACTTTGTACAATATCGATGATCTGGAAGCGGTTGTAGCGACGAACATCAAATTAAGGAAGAAAGAAGCGCTGGCGGCAGAAAAGATCATTGACGCCGAAAGAGCGGAGTTGGTAGAGAAATTCAGGTATCTCTCTTACCAGCCGGTATTGGCTAATTTGCGCGATAAAGCTGAACAAATGAGGCTGCGGGAAGTTAAACGTGCTTTGGCGAAGCTGCCGGATATTTCACCGGAAGAAAGAAAAATCATGGAAAATATGTCGAAGATGATCGTTCGCAAACTTATGCGTGATCCCATGATCAGCATGAATGAAGTAACGGGAACCAGCAAGGAAAATTTTTATGTTGATGCCATTTGTGGGTTATTCAAACTTGATCCAATAGAGGAGAGCAATAATAATGAAGAAAAGTATTGTTATCGGTACGCGCGGCAGTAAGCTTGCCTTATGGCAGGCAGAGCACATTGCCGGCCGTATTCGCGAAAGATTTCCTGCGATTGAAGTTACCTTGAAAAAGATAGTTACGACCGGCGATAAGATTCTCGATGTGCCGCTGGCAAAAATCGGCGGTAAAGGCTTATTCACTAAGGAACTGGAAAACGCCATGCTGAGCGGTGATATTGATCTGGCGGTGCATAGCCTGAAGGATATGCCGACCGAATTGCCGGAAGGGTTAATGCTGGCAGCAATTACCACCCGTGCTGATGCCAGCGACGCGTTTGTCAGCCTTTGTTACAAATCTCTTGATGAATTACCGCAGGGTGCAAAAGTCGGGACTTCCAGCCTGAGGAGAAGAGCGCAGATCCTTAAATATCGCCCTGATTTGCAGACAGTTGATTTGCGCGGCAATCTTGATACCAGGATAAAGAAACTGGAAAATAAGGAAATGGACGCTATTATTCTGGCTACCGCGGGCCTTAAGCGGTTGGGACTTGAGCAATATGTTACCCAAATTCTGCCTGCTGCAATTTGTCTGCCGGCTGTAGGTCAGGGGGCTCTAGCCATTGAAACCAGACAGGATGATGCAGAAGTATTGTTGGTACTGGAATTTTTGAATGACAATGATACGATTGCGGCGGTAACTGCGGAACGTGCTTATCTGAGAGAAGTACAGGGCGGCTGCCAGGTTCCGGTTGGTGTACATGGCGAAGTCAACGGAGATCAATTGCTGCTGGAAGCAACGATCCTGAAAATAGACGGCACCAGAGAGGTTCGCGAGCAAATTTGCGGCAATTGCTCTGAGGCCGAGGCGCTTGGCGTCAAGCTGGCACAACAAATGCTGGCGGCTGGCGGCAAAGAAATTCTTGATGAACTTATCGAGTATTGATAATGAAAATTAGCAAATAAATACGCTGTCACCTTGCAGGTGCTGAGCGAACAGATATTAGGAGGAAAATTATGCCAGGAATGGTTTATTTAGTAGGGGCAGGCCCCGGTGATTATAAGCTGATCAGTGTGAGAGGGCACGAATATATTCAGATTGCAGACACCATCGTCTATGACAGGCTGGCCGATGAACGTCTGCTGGCGGCTGCCCGCCCAGATGCTGAAATGATATATGTAGGTAAGGCTTCCAGCAAACACACGATGCGCCAGGAAGAAATAAACCAGGTGCTGGTGGACAAAGCGAAGGAAGGCAAAGTTGTCGTACGCCTGAAGGGCGGCGATCCGTTTGTTTTTGGCCGCGGCGGCGAAGAAGCACTCAAATTAGTTGAAAACGGCATTCCTTTTGAAGTGGTGCCAGGTATAACTTCTGCTATTTCAGTGCCAGCTTATGCCGGAATTCCTGTAACGCACAGGGGCATTGCAACTTCTTTTGCGGTTGTAACCGGGCACGAAGATCCGACTAAAAGCGAATCAACGATTAAATGGGATAAATTGGCGACAGGCGTAGACACACTTGTATTTTTGATGGGTGTGGAAAACCTGCCGCACATAACAGCAAAACTTATCGAAAACGGCCGTCCGGCAACGACACCGGCAGCGGTTATCCGTTGGGGCACGAAACCGGAGCAGCGTGTGCTCGAAACAACGGTTGGCAGAGCAGCCCAGGATGTTGCAGAGCAAGGGCTGAAACCTCCTGCCATCTTCCTGGTAGGCGAAGTAGCGGCTTTGCGGCAGCAGCTGGCGTGGTTTGATACTAAACCGTTATTTGGTAAAACCGTACTGGTAACCAGAGCCAGGGAACAGGCCAGTGCTTTAACCAATGAATTGGAAAAGCTGGGTGCGCGTTGTATAGAAGCACCGGCCATCAAGATTGTAGAGCCGGAAAGTTATCAGCCTCTGGAGGATGCCTTTAAGAAGCTTGCACAATATCAGTGGGTAATTTTCACCAGTGCCAATGGCGTGGAACGTTTCTTCGAGCGTCTGTGGTCGGAAGGCTATGACTGCCGTACTCTCGGCAATGCGAAAGTAGCTGCTATCGGTTCGCAGACAGCGGCCAAATTAAAAAATTACGGCATTATCGCCGATATTGTACCGACAGAGTTTCGCGCCGAAGGTATCGTGGATGCTTTGCAGGGAGAAATTCAGCCCGGTATGAATATATTGCTGGCACGGGCACTTGAGGCCAGAGACGTTCTGCCGGAAAAATTGCGCGAAATGGGCGCCAGCGTCAACGTGGTGCCGGTTTATCGGACAGTAACAGGTACTGCCGACCGTGAATCTGTCAGAGAGCAGCTGACTTCTGGTGAGATTGACGTAGTAACCTTTACCAGCTCTTCCACCGTGACCAATTTGCTGCAGCTTTTGGGCGCAGACGCGACAGAACTCATAAGTAAAACCAAAGTAGCCTGCATCGGGCCCATTACGGCTGAGACCTGCGAAGAATACGGTATCAAACCAGATGTTAAAGCTGAGGAATATACTATTACAGGCTTAGTCAAAGCCATTCAAGAATTGTATGGGGAGGAAGCAAAATGACAATACCATTTATTCGCCCCCGACGCCTGCGGGTATCGGCCGGTGTGCGTACGCTGGTGCGTGAAACTGAATTATCCGCAGCGGATTTTGTTTTCCCGCTATTTGTAGTACCTGGTCAGGGCATCAAGGAAGAAATAGCATCTTTGCCTGGTATTTATCATCTTTCGCCAGACATGGCAGTAAAGCTTGCCAAAGAAGCTTATGCAGCAGGCATTCCTGCTGTTATCGTGTTTGGACTGCCCGAATACAAGGATGAACAGGGCTCCAGTGCCTGGGATGCTACGAGCCCCGTACAGGAAGCAATTCGTCAGCTCAAGAGAGCGTTGCCGGAACTTGTTGTTATCAGTGATGTTTGTTTGTGCCAGTATACCAGCCATGGCCATTGCGGCATGCTGAAAGGCGAAAAAATCGACAACGATTCTACTCTGCCGTTGTTGGCGCAGACTGCACTCAGCCATGCGGAGGCAGGAGCAGATATTGTCGCTCCTTCCGATATGATGGACGGCCGCGTATTGGCCATTAGGGAAAAATTAGATGAGCATGGTTTCCAGGATGTGGCAATCATGTCTTATTCTGTCAAATATGCTTCTGCCTACTATGGGCCTTTCCGGGAAGCAGCGGATTCAGCACCGCAGTTTGGTGACCGTCGTTCTTACCAGATGGATCCTGCCAATGTCCGTGAGGCAATAAGAGAAGCCGCTTTGGATGTAGAGGAAGGCGCTGACATGCTGATGGTAAAACCAGCACTGGCTTATCTTGATGTAGTGCGTCAGATTCGGGATAATTTTGATTTGCCTTTGGCAGTTTATAATGTCAGTGGTGAATATGCCATGGTCAAAGCCGCGGCAGCCAATGGCTGGATTGATGAGAAACGCATCGTATTGGAAACACTGCTGGGCATGAAGCGGGCAGGTGCAGATATCATCATTACTTATCATGCATTGGAAGCCGCACGCTGGCTGCAGGAAAAGTAATTTTCTATAAATTTGAAGGTTGAAGGAGTACAGAAAAGCTATGACATTGAATCTGGAAAAATCAGCGGCAGCTTTTGCCGAAGCTAAAAAAGTAATTCCCGGCGGCGTGAATAGTCCTGTGCGTTCTTTCCGCAGTGCCGGCGGAACACCGCCTTTTATAGCCAAGGCTAGCGGCAGCCATATTTATGATATTGATGGCAATGACTACATTGATTATATTGAATCCTGGGGGCCGATGATTCTTGGCCATGCACATCCTGTGGTGACTGAGGCTTTGCAAAAAGCAATCTTGGCTGGAACGAGTTACGGTGCACCTACTTTGTTGGAAACAGAATTGGCCAAACTTGTTACGGAGGCTGTTCCTTCCATTGAGATGGTAAGGATGGTCAACTCCGGTACAGAGGCGACAATGAGCGTTCTGCGTCTGGCGAGGGCATATACGAAACGCAATAAAATCATCAAATTTGCCGGCTGCTATCATGGACATCATGACAGCCTCTTGGTCAAGGCCGGCTCAGGCGCTACTACCTTTGGCGTGCCTGATAGTCCCGGTGTGCCACCTAGTGTTGCTGACGGCACAATTACTGTTGAATATAATGATGCTGAACAGCTGGCAGAAGTTTTCAGTCGTATGGGTGAGGAAATCGCTGCCGTAATTATTGAACCTGTGCCGGGTAATATGGGTATGGTACTGCCGAAGGAAGGCTATCTGGAAAAAGTCAGGGAAATTACTGAGCAATACGGTGCTCTTTTGATTTTTGACGAAGTCATGTCTGGCTTTCGCGTTGCTTATGGCGGGGCGCAGTCAGTTTTTGGCATTAAACCTGATTTGACCTGTCTGGGCAAAGTAATCGGCGGCGGTTTGCCGGTAGGTGCTTACGGCGGACGCAGGGAAATTA
>CAYTOV010000041.1:0-5173 GCA_964439485.1 uncultured Acidaminococcales bacterium
ATAGTTTTTTTAATTGCTTCAGGCAGAATTTCCTCACGAACTAAAAAAAACGTTGATTGTTCTGACATATTCCGCTCCTCCTCTTTCATTTAAATATTCCTGTTATAAAAGAATAAACTCTATTCACAAAAGACATTATATCATCTTAAGAGTAATAATGCTATAAAATATTAAAAATTATAATACTTTGTCTCTTCGAGTATGACATTATATTATATATTCGCGTTTACCACTACGACGCATAACCTCCTGTAACGCAATTAAAGGATTTTTATTTTCATAAAGAATTTGATAAATGCTATTTGTTATTGGCATCTCTATATTATATTTTTGCGAAAGCACATATGCAGATGTCGTGGCGTTGATTCCTTCAATAACCATATTGGTTCCGTCGCATATTTCTTTTAAAGATTTGCCAGCCGCTAGTGCTTCACCTGCTCTGCGATTGCGGCTGTGTTTGCTGGTACAGGTTGCAATAAGATCGCCAACACCTGCAAGGCCGCTGAATGTTTGTTGCTGAGCTCCCAGCCTTAACCCCAAACGTGTTATTTCCGTCAAACCACGTGTTATCAAAGCCGCCTGGCTATTATCGCCAAAACCTAAACCATACATTATACCACTAGTTAAGGCTATAACATTTTTCAAGCTGCCTGCAATTTCAACTCCTATAATATCATCTGTCAAATATGGTCGGAAATAATCATTTAAAAAAATGTTTTGCAGTTCAGTTGCTACATCTTCATTTTGACAAGCAATGACAGTTGCTGCTGGCTGGCGGAGGGCAATTTCTTCCGCATGATTTGGCCCTGAAAGTACAGCAACGGTTGCACTTGGGAAGTAACTCTTGATAATTTCACTCATGCGTAAGCCAGAATGATATTCAAAACCTTTAGTGCATGAAACTAAAACCTTATCAGTACAATCTGTTATTTTAGAAAGTTGGCAACACAAATTAGCCATCCCATGGGATGGCACAGCGAGCAACAATATTTCCGCATTACTAACTGTTTGCGTAAGATCAGAGGTTATTTCAATAGCATCAGCTAATTTAAGCTGAGGAAGATAATCAGCATTATATCTGCTTTGAGCTATTTTGTTTGCTTTTTCAGGATTGCGGACCCAAAGGGCAACTTTATGTCCGTTATCATTTAAAACTTGAGCCAGCGTTGTTCCCCAACTGCCGGCTCCAATAACTGCTATTCTTTTCATTTATAATCACTCTACTTTTTACTGTCTTTTTTTACATTATCAAGACTGCCTTGCTTTATCTTTGACTCAGTTCCTGCAATAAGCCTTTTCATGTTTTCATAATGACGCACAATAACAAAAACACAAGCGGCCAGGGCAAACAACACTAATTCAAGTGGATAGCCGCGATAGTAAGCAACAATAGGTGTAATAAAGGCACCTACGATTGAACCAAGAGAAACATATCTCGTGACAAAAACAATAACCAACCATACAGTAAAAGAAAAAATACAGACATCTGGCATAAATAACAGGATTAAACCGAGACCTGTAGCAACTCCGCGTCCACCTTTAAACCCAAGAAATAATGAGTAATTATGTCCGAGTAAAGCAGCTATTGCCGTTAATAATTCCATGTGCAGATTGGATTCGAATAAATACCTTACCAATAGTACAGCCAATATTCCTTTTACAACGTCAGCAATTAGAACAATAGATGCCATGCGGCCGCCAACAGTTCTGAATACATTCGTTGTTCCTATATTCTTACTGCCATATTCGCGAATATCAATCCCACAAGCCATTTTAACCAAAACGAGTCCGCTAGGTATTGAACCAAAGATGTAGCCAATAATAATGGATAATAAGATAGTTACCATCTTTTATACCTCTACTCTTCTTCGTTTTTCCCACGAATAATAATTTGAATTGGTGAACCTTCGAACCCAAAAGCTTCTCTTAATTTATTCTCTAAATATCTCTGATAAGAAAAATGCATAATATCCGGATCATTAGCAAAAATAACAAATGTCGGCGGCTTAATCTTTACTTGAGTAGTATAGAGAATTTTTAGTCTCTTACCCTTGTCAGACGGAGGCGGATTAATTGCAATTGCATCGTTGATAACCTGGTTCAAAATACTTGTGGAAACGCGCATAGCATTTTGCTCGGCAACATAATGAATTACTTCCGGCAAGCGATGAATACGTTGTGCAACCAGAGCCGAAACATAAACAACAGGCGCATATTGCATGAAAATTAGTTCTTGCCTTAACATTTCAGTAAACCTCAATGTCGCCGTATTATCTTTTTCATACAAATCCCATTTATTTACAACAATTACAATGCCTTTACCAGCTTCATGCGCATAACCAGCTATTTTTTTGTCTTGCTCTGTAACGCCCTCCACGGCATTCAATACCATTAAAACTACATCAGAGCGATCGACAGCACGCAAAGATCTTATGATGCTATATTTTTCTATTGGTTCATCAATTCTTGCCTTGCGGCGCATACCTGCAGTATCAATAAAAAGAAAGTTAATCCCATCTTTGTTAACTGGTGTGTCAATTGCATCTCTCGTTGTGCCTGCAACATTGCTGACAATTGAACGCTCTTTTCCCACCAGGGAGTTAAAAATAGACGACTTACCTACGTTTGGTCTGCCAATAATGGCAACTTTAATTTCATCGTTATTTTCGTCATCGTGATCTCCGGCACCAGATGGGAATTTATCAACAACTGCATCAAGTAAATCACCAAGATTCAAATGATTAGCTGCTGATATGGGTATCGGTTCGCCAATACCAAGGTTATAAAACTCATAAATCTCTAATTCTTGTTTTGGTGAATCAGCTTTGTTGATTGCTAAAATAACAGGTTTTTTGCAAACACGTAAAAGCTTTGCGACTTCTTCGTCCTCTTTTGTAATACCGGCACGAGCGTCGCATACAAAAAGTATTACATCAGCTTCAGCTATCGCAATTTGTGCTTGTTGACGTATAGAAACAGCGATTTCATCAGTGCTCATAAGCTCAATACCGCCAGTATCAACAATCATAAACTCATTATCGAGCCATTCGGCGTTAGCATAAAGACGGTCACGAGTTACTCCTGGAGTATCTTCTACGATGGATATCCTTCTATTTGCAAAGATATTAAATAATGTTGATTTACCCACATTCGGCCTTCCAACAATTGCTACTATCGGCTTACTCATTTTTTTTGTTTTCCTCACTCTCAATGATCAATGCCGTCACGTGATTGCACGCCGGCAAAAAAATAATGTTTTACGGACTGCATATCCGTAACTAAATCTGCAATTTCTATTAACTGCTCAGGAGCATATCTGCCCGTTGTGATTACCTCGGTTTTGCCTCTTTCGTTTTTCAAAAAGGTAACAACCTCATCCAAAGGTAACATCTTATAAAATAATCCGACATTTAATTCATCCAGGATGACAATATCATATTTTTGAGACAAAATAGCTTCTTTAGCTAATGTCCATCCTTCATAAATCATTTTTACATCAATCGGATCCGGGTTAGCAAAATCAACAAAACAGTCTCTTCCAACTTGCTTTAATTCAAAGCCAGGAATAAACTTTGCAGCAGAATATTCACCATATCCCTTATCATCTTTCATAAATTGAATCATAAGTGTTTTGGCTCCATATCCACTGGCTCTGAGCACGACACCTAGTGCCGCGGTAGTTTTTCCTTTACCAGTACCTGTGTACACTTCTAGCAAACCATAACCTTTCACAATTCAGCCTCCTTGTTTGGCGAGTAATTGTTTCAGTTCCTTGGCATTTTTGGCACACTCTACCTTGCCTTTGTAAAGCTTTTTGAAATCTGCTAAGCTCATGTCATCCAAAAACAATAAATCTTTATTAAGCACGACTTGAGGTAAAATTATACGATTAAATTCGGTGAAATCAGACAAGGCATTCAAAATATCCATGCCAGTCAATAGCCCAGTAACATTAATTGTTTTACCAAAGAAATGATTGGTTACTGCAACCAACTTATGACATGTTTTGTATTCGTTATTATAGTCGTCAACTAACGGTTTTAAAAGTTTATAGGCTGATTCACCCACTGGCACTAACGCATTTTCAATTTTATCGGAACCGTTAGGCGCTGCTATGGCATTTTCCCATTCATCAAGAAAGTTACGGCTTAAACCAATACCATTCTCTAGTTGTGGGAATCCATCATATCTTTCTGCATCTGGAAGATTCATTCCAGCATTAATGTAAAATTCATCACCCAAGTAGATAAAAGAGTTACCAAATTTTTCCCGGCACTCATCTTGCCATTTCTCAACTTGCGAAATTATATTTTGCGCTTCAACAGATGTAAAAAGCCTTACCTCCGGTAAGTTTTCACGGTTTTTTGTCAAACCAACCGGTACGACAGCCATGGTCTCAACCATCGGAGCTAATGCAACCAGATCTTTAAAGGTTTTTTCAAGTATTTCGCCGTCATTAAATCCAGGGCATAACACAACTTGAGTATGAATTGTAATGCCATTATCAATAAGACGTTGCAAATCGTCAAGAATATTTCCAGCATTTTTATTATTCATCATATTGCGACGGACTTCAGAATCAGTCGCATGAATTGAAACATAAAGCGGTGACATATGAGTTTTAATGATTCTTTCATAATCACATTCTTTCATATTGGTTAACGTTAAAAAATTACCGTATAAAAATGAAAGACGGAAATCATCATCTCTGTCATATAAAGTGTTGCGCATTCCTGGAATCATTTGGTCAACAAAGCAAAAGACGCACTTGTTATGGCAATATCTGACTCCATCAAATACAGCCGATTCAAACTCCAAGCCTAAATCCTCGTCAGGCTGTTTTTCAATTATCACATGGCGTAATTCGCCATCTTGACTTTCAATAGATAAATCAATTATTTCATCTGCAACCAGGTAACTTAACTCAATTATATCCGCAGGGTTGGTACCGTTTACGGCAATGAGTTTTTCACCGGGCATAATACCAAACGCTTCAGCTATGGTATTGCGGCGAACTGCAGAAATAATACCCTTCATGTCGTATCGTCTCCTAACCCACAATTATACAAACTAACATCGTAATTATAACATAAAATAGAATTAAAACACAAAGCAAGAGGAGCGTCCGCTCCTCTTGCACAAAAATTTAATCAACGTTGATTGGATATGGTTG
>CAYTOV010000041.1:5273-6722 GCA_964439485.1 uncultured Acidaminococcales bacterium
TGCGTATTCCTCCGGAAGCGATTAATCCGCAATTATTGCCAGCAACAATTGTTCTGGCTTCCAAAATTGAAAGCGCTGTTGGGATACCCCAGCTTAGCAATTCATTATATCCACTGTCCTGCCTGCGTGCTGCTTCGATAGCAAGAAAATTAGTACCACCGGTACCACCAACATCAACAGCGTCAACGCCACAATTTAGGAGCTGTCTGACTTGCTCTTTGGTCATGCCGCAACCCGTTTCTTTTACTATTACAGGCACTTGTGTTTTTGCGCAGATTAACTCAATGTTGCGCAAATATCCGCTAAAATCGCGGTCGCCTTCTGGCATAACAAGTTCTTGTGCAACATTTAAGTGAAGCTGCAATCCATCTGCTGCAATCATTTCAATAGCGTTTTCAACTATATCAGCCTTGGCATCAGCACTTAAATTGGCGAAAATGATACCATTAGGGTTATATTTTCGTACAACTTCAAAGCTTTTAATGCCTTCTTTTCTGGTAACAGCACCGTACTGGGAACCGACTGCCATGGCACAACCAGTTGCAGCAGCTACTTCAGCCAGCATTTGGTTTTCCGCTGACAGAACGTCTGCACCACCAGTAATAGCATTAATTAATAAAGGATTATTCAGCTTAATGCCCGCAATCTTTGTAGATAATTTAATATTTTGAGAACCGAGATCAGGCAGGCAATTGTGCATAAAACGCACATCTTCGAAACCAGCAGTTAAAGGACCATCACCTAGCAGTGTAAATAATTTTATATGGTCCATTTTTCGCTTTGCACGAATCATCTCTTCCTCCAACTTTATTCTGTTTTTATTGCGGTGAATTTTTCAGAAATATCTACTGACAATTCTGGATTAGCATTCAAAAACGGCGTGTATTCCGCCTTTTCTTCATCTTGGCTTGCTTTACTAATGCTTAGGCTAACCTTTTTATGTTTTTTATCGACGTTTATTACTTTAACTCTTACTTTTTGGCCAATTTTGAGCAAATCTTCAGGTTTATTCACTCTTTGGTCTGATATTTCAGAGACATGCACAAGTCCTTCGATATTAGGCGTAATAGCGACTACTGCACCAAAAGTTAAGAATCTCGCTACTGTGCCGTCGATGATATTTCCTTCTTTGATATTTTCAATGTCAGCCTGCCAAGGGTCTTGAGTAAGCATCTTAATACTGAGGGCAATTCTTTTTTCTTCCTGATTGATACTTTTGATGAATACTTCTACTTCATCACCATCTTTATAAAGTTCAGAAGGTTTTTTACTACGATCCCAGGACATTTCTGAAACATGCACAAGTCCCTGCACACCAGGTGCAATTTCAACAAAAAGACCAAAATCAGCTATTTTCTTGACCGTGCCTTTAACAGTCATTCCCTCGTTAATGCTCTCATATGCAACCTTTTCAGCTGCTACCCTTGCATCCTTAGCAGCTTGAAAGCG
>CAYTOV010000041.1:6822-10826 GCA_964439485.1 uncultured Acidaminococcales bacterium
AATTCAACAAAGCCATCCTGATTCTCACTTGCCACTACTTTTGCAGTAACAATATCACCAACTTTGGCTTCCTGTTCAATACTTTCACGAGTTGCATCAAAAGCCCATTGCGAAAAAGGTATTCTTCCTTCACTTTGATAGCCAAAGTCAACTATGACTTCCTCTTTCGTAATAGCAACTACTGTAGCTTGAACAGTCATTCCCAAGTGCAGCTGCATGCTTTCTTTTTCTAACAAGCTCTCCATCGTTTCCATTGTTTCCATTTTATGAATAGCCTCCTTAATAAGCCAGTCAGGAGTTGAAGCTCCCGCTGTAATTCCTATTGTATTACAATTGTTTATCATTTCAATTGAAATATCATCAGCAGTTTCAATATGAAAAGTTTTATTACATATTTCTTTTACGATGTCATATAGATGTCTGGTATTGGCACTATTGCGGCCACCGATTACAAATACCACATCCGCAAGTTTTGCCAATTCAACAGCAGAAGTTTGCCGCTTCGCTGTCGCATTACAAATAGTTCGTTCAACTTTGTATTGACCCTTGCGATTGCTCTGAAGCTCTTCAAGTATTTTTTCAAACTTTTCAAGTTCAAAAGTAGTTTGCACTACGACACCATAATTTTCGGCATATGGGACATCCTTGATATCATCAATAGATTCTACTACACATCCCTGCTTTCCAGACCATGCCAGTATGCTTTGAACTTCGGGGTGTTTTTTTTCTCCAATGATAATAGGAAGATACCCCTCATCAGCTAACTGACGAACACGTTTTTGGGCACTTAAAACATTTGGACATGTCGCATCTACGACAGTCAAATCCATTGCTTTAGCCTGTTCATAGATGTTGGGGCCTACTCCGTGCGAACGCAGTATAACCGTTGATCCCTCAGGAAAATTCTCCAATGAGTCCAAACACCCAACACCTTTTTTGGCAAGCAGTTCTATCATTTGCGGATTATGTATCAATGGTCCCAGCGTCGCAACTTTACTTTTATCTTTAACAGTTTTTAAAGCCATTTCTACAGCACGTTTGACTCCATAACAAAAACCGCAATTTTCAGCAATAATTATTTTCATCTTGAACCTCAGTTATCATCTAATAACATTTTAATTTCATTCATTAATTCACCTGTCATACGTATGGTAACTTCCTTGGTAACAGGCTCATCCTCCAAAAAATAAATTGGTTTCCCAAACTTCACCTTTACCTTCGGCCATATTCTGCCACTAGACCGCAGATTAGTTCCACTGACAGCAGTCGGTACTATTACTGCCCTTGCTTTGCCAGCCATCATTAAAGCTCCTGGCTCTGCTTTGCCAAGTTGACCATTTTTACTTCTTGTTCCTTCAGGGAAAATAGCCAGAACTTTTTCCGCTAACAACAAATCTATTCCGTATTTTATTGCATTTCTGTCAGCTGCTCCGCGTCTTACCGGAAACGCCCCTAATGTCCTGTATATTGAGCCAAGGATTGGCACAAACAACTCTTGTTTTGCCATAAAATGAATTTTTCTGGAAGACGCAACGCCAATTATTGGTGGATCAAGGAGGCTTACGTGATTACTGGCTATCACCACAGGTCCATTTAGAGGAATATTTTCTGTTCCTGATATTTCTAGGCGCAGAAATATTTTAGCCAAAACATAGATAAAGACTTTTATAAATGAATAAAACATTTTAGTTCACCCTACAGATATCCAGTATTTTACTTACAACTTCCAGCTTATCCATTTTGGATGTGTCAAGATAAAAAGCATCTTCTGCGCAGCGCAGAGGAGATATTTCGCGTTCGCTGTCATATTTATCGCGTGCTATTATCTCTGCACTTAATTTCGTTTTGTCGATGCTTTGATTCTTACTTACTAATTCTTTATAGCGTCTGCTTACTCTTTCCTCAACGCTGGCTGTCAAATAAATCTTAACATCAGCATTCGGGAAAACAACTGTTCCAATATCACGTCCATCCATAACAACGCCACCGTCTTCACCCATTTTACGTTGCAGATTTACCATGGCGACGCGTACGGCTGATACTGCTGATACTCTTGAAACATTATTTGTAACCTCTGAAGACCGTATTTCTTCGGTAACATCCATTCCATCAACAAATACCATGTTCACGCCATCTTTTGGCATAAAAATAATATTTATTTCATCAGCAATCTTTCCTACAATTTCTTCATCGAAGGAACTATGCATCTGCAAAAACTTATAAGTAACAGCTCTGTACATTGCTCCGGTATCAATATAAGCATATCCCAATTTTTCTGCAACCATTTTAGCAATAGTGCTTTTACCGGCACCGGCAGGGCCATCAATTGCTATAACTAGTTTTTTATTTTCCAAAAAAAACACCTCTGTTAGATCAATTAATCCTGAGCAGCTGCATAACCGGCAGCATAACCTGATGAAAATGCGGCTTGCAGATTATAGCCGCCGGTATAACCATCGACATCAATGACTTCACCTGCAAAATACAGTTTTTTTACTATTTTTGATTCAAAAGTTTTTGGATTAATTTCTTTAGTCGAAACACCACCCGCTGTAACTATTGCCTCAGCTAAAGGCCTTGTTCCAGTTATAGGGAAAGATAAATTTTTTAAATTATATACAAGTCGCGACCGCTCTTCCTTAGAAATCTGATTAATAGGTTTATCTGGATTCAAAAAAGCCGCATCCAAGACTACTGGAATTAATCTGCCGGGCAGTAAGTCCTTCATGCCATTAACCAATTGTTTTCTTAAATAATTGGCAAAATCTCTTTGAATGCGCAGGTCAAGTTTTTGTACATCCAAGGCTGGCTTCAGATCAATAATAAGATCCAGATCCTTATTTCCCGCTGCGAAGGCTTCTGCTACTGCCTTGCTTAAAGATAAAATTATAGGTCCGGAAAAACCAAAATGGGTAAAGAGCATTTCGCCGAACTCACTTGCTAAAACTTTCTCTCCACAACAGATGGAAGCTTTAACATTACGAAGCGACAAGCCTTGAAGAGACTTGATGTATTCTGAATCACTCTCAAGCGGTACCAGTGAAGGCTTCAAAGTAATTATCGTATGACCGCAGGCTTTTGCCAATGTAAAACCATTGCCATCAGAACCTGTACCAGGATAGGACGCTCCGCCAGTAGTTATAATTACGGCATCGGCAGTGTACTTATTACCGTCGTTCGTAACAACACCTGCGACACATCCATCCTCAATCAAAATTTTTGAAACCGTTTGGTCAACGAGAAGTTTTCCACCTTTTTCACGATAAATATTCAGCAAAGTATCAACAACGTCTTTGGCTTTGTCTGTAACAGGGAAAACACGGCCACCACGCTCTACCTTTGTTTGCAGGCCATGACTTTCCAACAAATAAATCATATCATCATTGGAAAACCTATGCAAAGCACTATTAAGAAAACGCCCATTCCCTGGTAGGTTTCGAATTATCTCTGCTATCTCACAATTATTAGTGATGTTGCAACGACCCTTACCAGTAATCAGCATTTTGCGGCCAGGGGTACGCATTTTTTCTAGTATCATAACCTGCGCTCCCAGCTCTGTAGCAGCTATACCTGCCAGCAAGCCTGCGGCGCCACCACCTACAACTATAATATTAGTCATGAGCACCAACCGCCTTGAAAAGCGCTGTCAATTCTTCTTCAAACAGCTGTCTGTATTGGCCTCTTTTTAAACTGGTTAAGGTGAGATTAGCAATTTTATAACGCTTCAATTGTCGTACTGGATAGCCAATATAATCACACATACGTCTTATTTGGCGGTTCTTACCTTCATGAATAGTTATATTGAAGACAGATATATTCTTCTCATGGTCATATTCAACTAAGTCTACAATTGCCGGTGCAGTCACGCCATCCTCAAGTTTCACACCTATTCTCAGCAAATCAAGTTTTTCCTGAGGGACTGTTCCAACTACTGCTACGCGATATGACTTATTTATTTCATTTTTAGGGTGGGTTAGATTTTGTGCTAGTTCTCCGTCGTTAGT
>CAYTOV010000042.1:0-7686 GCA_964439485.1 uncultured Acidaminococcales bacterium
TTCTATATCCCAACCGGCTGCCTTGAACGTATCTACTGTATAATCAAGGCAGACCGGCCTGTCATCAAGCGGCACAAACAAAATACGACCGCCAGCCTCTGCCAGGCTGGTCACAAGCAGAAAAAGCAACAAAAAAGCATATTTTTTCATTTGAATCATTGCCTCACTTTGAATTGAACAATAAAAAAGCCTCTGTTTGTACTTTCTACAAACAGAGGCTTGAATCCTTTAATTATTCTGATTGAAACGGGAGAGAAACTCTTTCGTACGTGGATTAGAAGGATTTTTGAAAATAATTTCCGGTGTTGCCTCTTCAGCAATAACACCCTGATCTATGAAGATAACCTTCGACGCGACTTCCCTTGCGAAAGCCATCTCGTGTGTTACAACGATCATTGTGAGACCGGCATTTGCCAATTCACGCATAACAGTGAGCACCTCGCCGACCATTTCAGAGTCAAGCGCCGAAGTCGGCTCATCCAGAAGAAGAACTTCCGGTTCCAACGCCATAGCCCTCGCAATAGCGACACGTTGTTTCTGTCCACCTGACAGCTGGTTTGGCTTAGCATTGATATAATCAGCCATACCTACATAATATAAATATTTCATCGCAGTTTGTCTGGCTGCTTCATGATCTTTTTTCAAAACTTTTACTTGACCGACAACGCAATTCTCGAGCACAGTCATGTTATTAAAGAGATTGAACTGCTGGAAAACCATGCCAACCTTTGTTCTGTACAAAGAAAGGTCTTTATATTGCTTCAGAACATTTTCACCTTTATAACATACTTCTCCGCTCGTCGGTGTCTCTAAAAAGTTTATGCAACGAATCAAAGTCGATTTGCCGGAACCTGATGGCCCGATGATACAAACCACATCGCCTTTGTTAACCGAGAAATCAATACCTTTCAGAATTTCACGATCACCAAATTGCTTCTTTAAGTTTTTTATTTCCAAAATATTTTTCTGTTCATCCATATTTATCAATCCTGCTCCTTCCGTGTCGGTATCTGGAAGTGGCCGCAAGGATCCTGCATTGGGTCATAAGCTACAAGCTGATAATCACGCGGGCCAGCCATCCTGCCTTCTACCCAGCGCAAAAGACGGGAAACGGTAAAAGTCATAATGAAATAAATAGTACAAGTAATGAAGAACACTTCAAAATACTTATAATAAACACCCGCTGCAGACTTCGACGAAAAGTAAAGCTCTGTAACAGAAATAACATTCAATACCGAAGTATCCTTAATATTGATAATAAGGTTATTACCTATTTGCGGCATGATATTACGCAGCGCCTGCGGTAAGATTACGGAGCGCATAGTTTGTAAATGATTCATGCCTATTGCAGTAGCTGCCTCGGTCTGACCGGGGTCAATGGAATTGATGCCGCCACGTACGGTTTCTGCCATATACGCACCGGTATTAATGGAAACAACCAGAAAACCAGCAAACATAGCCGACATATCAATATTAAAAAGACTCATTGAACCGTAATAAACAACCATCGCTTGCACTATCATAGGTGTACCGCGGAAAACTTCTACATATGCATCAAGTAACCAACGCACAACTCTATAAAAGTTTTTTTTGACTGCGCCCATGTTAGGGTCAACAGGAATTGTCTGAATTATGCCTACGATAAAACCAATAAGGCAACCTATGAAAGTTCCCACTAAGGCCAGCAAAAGCGTGACCATAGCGCCTTTCACAAAAAGGACGCCATATTGTTGTAATAAGAAAAATACCCACTCACTAAAAGTAGTTGGCATTGTTGTCATGTCTATTCCCACCCTGTCTGCTTAACCATAAGTCAATACGGGACGGCAACGCCGCCCCGTATAATGAAAACAATTTTATTTTACTAACGGTTGAATTTTGATTGCATCTTCCATAATCTTCTTGAAGTCTGCTTCAGTCATTTTGCTGAGTTTAGCATTCATCGATTTTACGAGATCAGCGTTACCCTTTTTGACTGCGATACCAATTTCAACATCTTCTTTTGTTGTTTTGAAGCCCTTATCGGGTGCAAACTCCAGAACAGAAAGCTCTTTGTTAGCATAAGAAGCAGCCATTGCAGTCGGAATGTCAGTGACAATCAAATTGCATTTGCCGGACTTAAGAGCAACAATCATACCAGGAACGTTTTCAATTCCCGGCAGCTTATCAACTTCAGGAATCTGGTCAATCAGATCATACCAGATTGTGTTCAATTGGGAAGTAGCAACGGCACCTTTCAAATCAGCTACGCTTTTAGCGGAAGCTTGCGGTGAATCTTTGCGTACCAGCCCAACAACATTAGCATAATAGTAAGGAACTGTGAAGTCAACGCTTTCCTTACGTTTGCTGGTAATGCTCATGCCAGCGATAGCAGCATCAATTTTGCCGGAAGCAACTGCTGGTGCAAGACCATCCCATTCAATCTTGTGCACTTCCAAAGTTGCGCCCATTGATTCAGCTAACATCTTACCAATCATAACATCATAGCCATTGGCATATTCTGAACTGCCGGCAATCTTCACTGCACCGTTGTCAGCATTCGTTTGCGTCCAGTTATAAGGAGCGTAACCACATTCCATACCAACCTTCAAAACTTTCTTTGTTTCTTTTTTATCGCCGCCACATCCAGCAAGAAGTGCGAGAGATACAAGCAGCAATGCACAAACTGTAATGCTTAAAATTTTCTTGGAAAAGTTCATCTTTACACAGCCTTTCTCCTTTTATTAATAGGTTAATTCTAACCTTTGTGAACAATTTGTGTCAATACATTGAAAATGTATACATTACTGTTTCACCAAGGGGCCGTTTCAAAAAAATGTTATTTTACGTAATTGTTGATATTGCTGTCTTTCAGCAGAACATCATGAGCGCCGCCTTCAACAAGGCTGGTAGCCGATACTAATGTCAGCTTAGCATTCTTTTGCAGCTCAGGAATAGTCAGCGCACCACAGTTGCACATAGTAGAACGAACTTTGCTCAGGGAGAGCGTTACGTTGTCTTTCAGTGTGCCAGCATAAGGAACATAGGAGTCGACGCCCTCTTCGAAGGATAACTTACTGGCGCCGCCCATATCGTAACGCTGCCAGTTGCGGGCGCGGTTCGAACCTTCGCCCCAGTATTCCTTCATGTAACTGCCGTTGATGTTGACCTTATTTGTAGGACTTTCATCAAAACGTGCAAAATAACGTCCGAGCATCATGAAATCAGCACCCATAGCCAAAGCCAAAGTCATATGATAATCATAAACTATACCACCATCGGAACAAATCGGTACATATATGCCGGTTTCTTCAAAATACTCATCACGTGCTTTAGCTACCTCAATCAGAGAAGTGGCTTGACCACGGCCAATACCTTTTTGTTCACGAGTAATACAAATGGAACCGCCGCCGATACCAACTTTAATAAAATCGGCTCCAGCTTCAGCCAAGTAACGGAAACCTTCTTTGTCAACGACATTACCGGCACCGACTTTAACTGTATCACCATATTTTTCGCGTACCCAATCCAAAGTTAATTTCTGCCATTCGCTGAAACCTTCGGAAGAATCTATGCACAGTACATCTGCGCCAGCTTCTACAAGAGCAGGAACACGTTCTGCATAGTCCCTGGTATTGATACCGGCACCAACGATATGGCGTTTTTGTTCATCCAGTAATTCCAAAGGGTATTCCTTATGAGATGCATAGTCCTTGCGGAATACCATATAGAGCAGTCTGCCTTCGTCATCAATTACCGGCAGAGTGTTCAGCTTGTTGTCCCAGATTATGTCATTTGCAGCGCTTAAAGAAGTATTGCTCGTGGCAACAATCATAGATTGAATTGGAGTCATGAACTCAGAAACTTTTGTGTTCAGATCCATGCGGCTGACACGATAATCACGGCTGGTTACAATACCTTCTAATTTGCCGTTGACAGTCCCATCTGAAGTAACAGCTACAGTAGAATGACCGGTTTTTTCTTTTAATTTCAGAATATCAGCCAGTGTGCTATTGGGAGTGATATTAGAATCACTTGTTACGAAGCCAGCGCGGTAGGATTTAACACGTGCTACCATTGCCGCTTCGCTTTCTATAGATTGAGAGCCGTAAATGAAAGAAATGCCGCCCTCTTTTGACAGTGCAATCGCCAAATTATCGTCTGATACAGATTGCATAATTGCGGAAACCAAAGGAATATTCATTGTGATAGCCGGTTTTTCGCCCTTTTTAAACTTTACAAGTGGAGTTTGCAAGTTAACGTTAGCCGGAACACACTCTGTACCTGAATAACCAGGAATTATTAAATACTCACTGAATGTATGCGCCGCCTCTTCATAAATAAAAGCCATCATCAACCATCCTTTTCCTAAAATATTTTACAATATTCTACCACTAAACCTCTTGTACAGCAAACTTTTTTTGTTACTTTTCATACATTTTTTCAAAAAAGGTGAAAAGCGCACCATTGTTACATTTTTCACAATGGTACGCTTTGTCATCATTTATGCTTCAGAGCACGCCAGGCAATATCATGCCGATAGTGCGCATCTTTGAAATTAATTAGCTCTACAGCCGCATAAGCTTTGTCTTTGGCCGCACGGATATCGCTGCCGGTTGCAGTTACGCCAAGTACACGTCCGCCAGCCGTAACAATTGCGTCTCCAGCTTCTTTTGTGCCAGCATGGAAAACAATCGTATCCGCTAAAGCACCGGCTTCTTCAAGCCCTGTTATCGGCAGACCCTGGTCATAACTTCCCGGATATCCGCCGGAAGCCATAACGACGCAGACCGTAGCCGCATCAGCCCACTCTACCTCGACTTCATGTAACCGCCCTTGCGCACAGGCAAGCATAACTTCTACCAAATCGCTTGCGAGCAGAGGTAACACAACCTGTGTTTCCGGATCACCAAAGCGGGCATTGAATTCTACGACCTTAATATCATCGTCCTTAATCATCAGACCGGCATAGAGACACCCTTGATACTTCCTGCCTTCAGCTTTCATCGCTGCAATGGTAGGTTTCAGGACCAGCTCTACACATTTTTCCTTCAATTTATCGGTCATAACCGGTGCAGGAGCATAAGCACCCATACCGCCAGTATTCGGGCCTTCGTCAGCGTCATAAACCCTTTTATGATCCTGAGCAGCTACCATCGGCACAATAGTATCACCATCGGTAAAGGCCAGCAAGGAAGCTTCCTCGCCTTCCATATATTCCTCAAGGACGACACGTGCTCCAGCACCGCCGAACTTGAGATCACCCATTATATCATCAACTGCTGCCAATGCTTCTGCTTCCGTCATGGCAACAACGACACCCTTGCCTGCCGCCAGGCCATCAGCCTTGACAACAATAGGAGCGCCTTTTTCCTTGATATAAGCTTTGGCAGTATCTATGTCTTCGCAAATTTTGAAGAAAGCTGTAGGTATACCGTATTTAGCCATCAATTGCTTGGAAAAAGCTTTGGAGCCTTCAATTTCAGCCGCAGCAGCTGTTGGTCCGAAAATAGCAAGGCCGCGTTTGTTAAAAACGTCAACAATACCGGCGACAAGAGTAGCCTCTGGTCCAACTACCGTCAAAGCAACCGACTCTTTCTCAGCAAAATCAGCGACTGCTTCCAAATCGGTCAAAGGCAGCGCTACACACTCTGCCAGATTTTTCATACCCGGATTGCCGGGACAAACAAAAATTTTATCGACTTTAGGACTTTGCGCCAGTTTCCAAACAAGTGCATGTTCCCTGCCGCCGCCGCCAATAACTAAAATACGCATTACTTTTCCCCCAAATAATGTTATTTCCCTGCAGCCAATTGTTTTTCCAAATAAGCAGTAATTGCTGCATCGTATTCTGATGTATGGTTAAAAGCTTCTTTAGCCAAAGTTTTACGAGTCGTAATATCGGCATCGCCGTGTTGGGACAGCATCGCCATCAGGCTGGAATATCTCGCCGGATTGGTAACGATGATAACATCGCGGAAATTTTTTGCCGATGCACGAACCATAGCAGGACCGCCGATGTCGATATTTTCAATCGCTTCAGCTTCAGTTACGCCTGGTTTGGCAATTGTTTCTTTAAAAGGATACAGATTAACCACGACAAGGTCAATCGGTTTTATGTCATGTTTGGCCAAAGCCGCCATATGTTCAGGATTGCTGCGGACAGCAAGAATACCGCCATGAATCTTTGGGTTTAAGGTTTTTACGCGGCCATCCATAATTTCCGGGAAACCGGTAACATCGCTGACATAAGTTACAGGAATGCCTGCTTCACGAATTGCTTGCATCGTTCCACCGGTCGAAATGATTTCCACACCTATTTCATTCAGAAATTTTGCCAATTCTACAATGCCTGTTTTGTTGGAAACGCTCAGAAGAGCTCTTTTAATTTTCATCTTCATCACCTGTCCCGTTTAATTAGTAATTGTTACTTTTCTGCCCTGAACAGCAAGCTTGCCCGCTGCCCACAAAGAAAGGGCCTCGGGAAGAGCTTTGTGTTCCTGTTCCAAGATACGCGCTGCGAGAGTTTCTTCGGTATCATCATCAGCGACCTGAACCACTTTTTGCAGAATAATCGGCCCGGTATCCATACCTTCATCAACAAAATGAACGGTACAGCCTGAGACTTTGGCACCGTAGCGAATAGCCTGACCCTGAGCGTCAAGCCCCGTGAAACTCGGCAGCAGTGCTGGGTGGATGTTAATGATTTTATGACGCCAGCCTGCTATGAAATCAGCACCAAGGATACGCATGAAACCAGCCAAGACAACCAGTTCCACTCCGTGAGCACGCAGTATTCCATCTATTTTTTCTTCAAATTCTTTTTTATCAGCGCATTCCTTCCTTATAACAGCAAAGTTAGGAATACCAGTCTTTTCGGCTCTTTCCAAAGCAAAGGCATCAGCCTTGTCGCTTATGACCACGGCTATTTCCAGTGGCAGCACACCTTCGGCAATTTTATCCATGATTGCCTGCAGATTACTGCCGCGGCCACTGGCCAATATGCCTATCTTTTGGTTACTCACCAAAAACGCCGCCTTTCAAAGTAACCTCACCTTTGCCGGCAACAATCTCACCAATAGTGTAGAAGCCTTCGCCTGCAGCTGTCAGATGAGCACGAATAGCATCAGCTTCTTCCGGTGCAACAACCAAAATCATGCCGATACCCATGTTGAAGGTATTGTACATTTCATGCCAAGCAACATTGCCCCATTCCTGGAGTTTTTTGAAGACAACAGGAAGTTCCCAGGAACCAGCGTCGATAATTGCATCACAGTCAGCTGGCAGAACCCTTGGTACGTTTTCATAGAATGCACCGCCGGTAACGTGTACCATGCCGTGAATATTGAATTTGTCAACTAAAGGCAATACGGCAGAAGGATACAAACGAGTAGGAGTCATAAGTTTTTCGCCGAGAGTGCAGCCGAATTCCGGTACATCCATCGACATATCAAAGTTTTGATAATCAAAACAGATTTTACGAACTAAAGAGAAACCGTTGGAATGAATACCTGTGGAAGGCAAACCAATCAAGACATCACCAGGTTTAATGTTTTTGCCGGTGACAGCTTTGCTCTTCTCAACAACGCCAACACAGAAACCAGCAAGATCGTATTCGTCTTTAGCATAGAAACCAGCCATAGCAGCAGTTTCACCGCCAATAAGGGAGCAGCCTGACTCTTTGCAGGCTCTGGCAACGCCGTCAAC
>CAYTOV010000042.1:7786-10732 GCA_964439485.1 uncultured Acidaminococcales bacterium
AAGAAACCGCCAAACGCACCCAATTCGCCCAAAACTTCCGGACGGTAGGAAGCCTTTACGCTTTCCTTCATCATTTCCTTAGCTCTAGCTGCTGCATCAATATCTACCCCTGCATCGAGATATGTAATTTCCTTCTTTTCTTTATCAGTCATCATCCCAGCCTCCTATTTATTGTTTTCAAACAAGTATTTCGAACCTTGGCGCACAACATCTTCCGCATTGTCTGGATAGCAAGTATCGAAACAAGCATAGCACATACCTTCCGGGTCCAGAGAATTGAAAGCTCTCTTCAAGCCTTCTTTGGAAATGTAATGCAGAGAATCCGCGCCTATATATTTGCATATCTCATCTTCTGTATGAGTCGAAGCGATAAGTTCTTTCCTTACCGAGGTATCAATACCATAATAGCAAGGGTCTGTTACAGGTGGTGAACTTATGCAGACGTGCACTTCTTTCGCGCCGCCGTCTTTCAAAAGCTTCACGATTTTGCCGCTGGTTGTGCCCCTGACAATGGAGTCGTCAACCATGACAACAGATTTACCCTTGACAAGAGGAGCAACCACGTTTAATTTCAAGCGTACAGCATTCTGTCTTTGTTTCTGTGTCGGCTGAATGAATGTACGGCCAACATAACGATTCTTAGTCAGACCTTCAACAAACGGAATGCCGGCTTCCAGACCATAACCAATAGCCGCTGCCGTTCCTGAGTCTGGTACCGAGATAACAATATCGGCTTTAATGTCTTTAGTTTCTCTGGCAAGCTCACGACCCATATTAAGACGTGCTTCATAAACGCTCTGTTTATCAATCACGCTGTCGGTACGGGCAAAATATACATATTCAAATACGCAGTGCGCAGGTTTAGCAGGCATATTATTAACATACATAAAGCTTCTTGGCTCAGCATCATCATCTTCGATAATGATCATTTCACCTGGCTCAATGTCGCGGATAAATTCAGCACCAACCAAATCAAGTGCACAGGACTCAGACGCAACTACCCAGCCATGTTCCAGTCTGCCCAGACAAAGTGGTCTGAAACCAAACGGATCACGCATCGCGATTAATTTGTCATCTGTCATGATCGCAAAGGCAAAAGCACCTTTTATTTCATTAGCAGCCTCTGCCACACGGTCTTCAATCTTTTCCTTGCGAGAACGTGCAATAAGGCTGAGCACAACTTCACTATCAACTGTAGTCTGGAAAACAACGCCGTCTTTGGCAAGCTTCATGCGCAACTCACAGGCATTAGTCAGATTTCCATTGTGTGACAAAGCAAGATTGCCGCCATCAAAATAAACCTTTAACGGCTGAATATTGAAAGGCATGCTCGCGCCAGTCGTTGAATACCGAACATGACCGACGGCGATGTGACCGCTAAGTTCGCCAACTCCGTCCTTAAAAACGTCGGGAACCAACCCCATACCACGTTTGATCTGCATATTGCTGCCATCTGTTACAGCAATACCGGTACTTTCCTGGCCGCGATGCTGCAGCGCAAACAAGCCCCAATAAGTATTCAGAGCAACATCGTCACGATGAGAATAAATGCCGAAAACGCCACATTCCTCATGCCACTTGTCTTCCTGAAAATCAATTCCCTGCACGATAAATTCTCCTTCATTTTTCAAAATTATAACCCAGGATAACCTGCCAATTAATCTTTCATTGCTCTGATTTTCGCCAGCTTTTCGCCCTTCAAAGCGACTTCTGCGCGCATATCATTTCTGTCTTCAGTCATTTTGTTAACTAATTCAGGATATTTAAGAGCTAAAATCTGTACTGCGAAAATTGCTGCATTCTTGGCACCGTTGATAGCCATCGTCGCCACCGGAATTCCGGCAGGCATTTGCACGAAGCTCAGAAGAGCGTCCATACCGTTCAGTGGTGTGGCATTAATCGGGATACCGATAACCGGCACTGTAGTATAAGCTGCAATGACACCGCCCAGATGAGCAGCAGCACCAGCAGCGGCAATGATGACCTCTACGCCTCTTTCTCTGGCACCAGCAGCAAATTCATGAACAACATCAGGTGTTCTATGTGCTGAAGCAACCAAGACCTCAACCTCAACGCCGAACTGTTTCAAAGTTTTTTCTGCCGGTTCTAAAATCGGCCAATCAGAATTGCTTCCCATGACTATAGCAACTTTCACAAATCTTACCTCCTATGTTTGAAGAGAAAAAATAAAAGTCCAATAAGAACTCTCTCAACTGCAATTATGCAACTAAAATTCCTTGGGCTTTTCTTTTCGGTAGACCTATACTATTCTTTCATAGTATAGATTAATTCTACCAACGCCGGGTATCGATGTCAATCTCATTGTGAACTTTTTAACAGTTTTTTCAAAAATCGTTCGCATTTTTCACTTTTGTTTTAAACTTAGGCTTTTTTTCTGATTAGCGTCTGCTATAATCAACATAGCAGAATTGGAGGAATTAATTTGGATAAAAAACAACTACGTAAAGAAATAATCTGTCTGCGCGATACACTTTCTGCTGCAGAACGTGATGCCAAAGCTGAAATAATTATTAAAAACCTTCTGGCGACCGAGCTTTATCAAAAAGCTAACCACATTATGCTTTTTGCCGCCTTCGGCAGTGAGTTGAACCTCCTGCCTTTAGTTGAAACAATAATCAAGGCAGGCAAACACGCCTACTTACCGGTCGTCGATAAAAAGATAAATAGGATACTGCCGATAGAAGTCCACAGCCTTGCCGATCTGAAGCCAGGCACTTATGACATTCCCGAGCCCTCACCGGACAATTATCAGGAAGTTACGCCTAATCTTTTGGACCTCATCATTACGCCGGCAGTTGCCTTTGACACTGATAAATACCGTATCGGCTATGGAGCTGGTTACTATGACCGCTTTTTTTCTTCCTTGAAAAAAAACATAATAAAAATCGGAGTTGGCTTTGACGAACAATTAATTCAGGAAGTACC
>CAYTOV010000043.1:0-2238 GCA_964439485.1 uncultured Acidaminococcales bacterium
AAGAGCCATTTTTTCCCCATCCTTTTTTATCTATTTTCAAATTTACTTTATCTTGACTTCTTGAGTTCATTCTAATATACTTTCGCTAGAAAGTATGTTGTTTTTACAACAAAGCAGCTCGATAGGAGAAAGAATATTGTGAAAATTTTAATGGGGATATTAAAGAAGACTCCTTTGTTCAGAAATATGGAGGAAGACGAAATTAATTCAGCCCTTGGTTTTCTTGCTGCCAGACAAACTGCCTATGAAAAAAATTCCTTCATTTTTTCTTTAGAAGATGGCAGTCCTACCGTGGGCATCATCCTTGCCGGCAGCGTAGTCATCATTAAGGAAGACTTCTGGGGTAACCGCTCTATGCTTGCCAAACTTAATGTCGGCGATATCTTTGGTGAAGCCTTCACCTGTGCCCAGACAGAAAAAATGCCGGTTGGTGTCTTAGCGAGTGAAAAGAGCGAAATACTATTCATTGATTACAAACGTATTCTTGATGATACGGGTGTAGCTTGTACTTCCTATAACAAACTTATTCAGAATATGATGTTGATTCTCGCAGGCAAAAACGTAATGCTCACGCAAAAGATTGAGCATCTTATGAAACGTTCAACCCGCGAAAAACTGCTTTCTTTTTTATCCGCACAAGCAATAGAAGCTAAAAGTCATGTTTTCGATATACCACTCAGCCGCCAGGAACTGGCGGATTATCTGGCTGTTGACCGCAGTGCCATGTCCAATGAATTAAGCAAGCTGCAGCAGGAAGGCTTATTGGCTTTCACTCGCAACCATTTCGAATTAAGAACCTGAGATAAAAACAAAGTGGGCTCCATCTTTAACGATGGAGCCCACTTTGTTTTTATCAACTGCTATTTTACTGCTTCGGTCATTTCTTTGGCATACTCATAAACTGGTTCGACGCAGTCATCACCATATTTTTCAATGATTTTCACTATCGCGCTGCCAACAATGGCGCCATCACTCAAAGCAGCCATTTCTTTTGCCTGCTGCGGCGTAGAAATACCGAACCCTACAGCTACCGGCTTGTCGCTGGCTTCTCTGATTTTCTTTACAATCGCGCCGATATCAGTAGTTATATTGCTGCGAACGCCGGTAACGCCGAGAGATGATACCAGATAAATATAGCCCATAGCTTCCTTAGCTATCATTTGGATCCGCTGGTCGGAAGTCGGTGCAATCAAAGAAATCAAATCAACGCCGTACTTTCTGCAATAATCAACCAGTTCACCTTTTTCCTCGAAAGGCACGTCAGGAACTATTACGCCATCAACGCCAACTTCCTGGCATTTGGCAAAAAATTTATCGCGGCCATAGGTAAAGATCGGATTGACATAAGTAAGAAAAACAATCGACACCTGTGAAGTTTTTCTTAAGTCAGCCAGCATATCAAAAATTTTATCCGTAGTACAGCCACCGGCTAAAGCTCTGATGTTAGCTCTTTGGATTACTTCCCCTTCTGCCACCGGGTCGGAAAAAGGTATCCCTATTTCGACAATAGCGGAACCTGCTTTCTCCAGTGCCAGGATCAGTTCTTTTGTCTTTGCCAGTGAAGGATCACCAGCTGTCACGAAAGAAATAAATGCCTTCGGATTATCTTGAAAAGCCTTAGCAATTTTACTCATGAAGATCAACCCCCATATACCTGGCTATAGCTGCCACGTCTTTATCTCCCCTGCCGGAAAGGTTAATTACGATTATCTTATCCTTGTCCATGGTCGGAGCAAGCTTCATAGCATAGGCAACTGCATGTGCACTTTCTATTGCCGGAATAATACCTTCTGTTTTTGAAAGATAACTAAAAGCGGCTACGGATTCGTCGTCAGTAGCAGGTACATATTCAGCACGTCCGCTGTCGTGCAGATAAGCGTGTTCAGGTCCTATCCCTGGGTAATCAAGACCGGCAGAAATAGAATAAACAGGTGCAATCTGTCCGTAATTGTCCTGCAGAAAATACGATTTCATCCCGTGAAAGATACCAAGGCTGCCACGGGAAATTGTCGCGGCTGTTTCCTCCGTATCAACACCACGGCCTGCAGCTTCAACGCCGATAAGACGAACCTCTTTATCCTCAATAAAGTCATAAAATAAACCCATCGCATTACTGCCGCCACCGACACAGGCCATTACGACATCAGGCAATCTGCCTTCTTTGGCGAGCATTTGTTTTTTTACTTCTTTGCCGATTACGCGCTGAAAATCACGCACCATTTCCGGATAAGGATGTGG
>CAYTOV010000043.1:2338-5240 GCA_964439485.1 uncultured Acidaminococcales bacterium
AGGTAAATCTTGGCACCGCCAAGGTCTTTGGTCATCTTTTCCGCATAATACAACATCGAAGGCCTGTTGGCATAATCTCTGTAAAGAGCCTGCAGCTCCTCTAGAAATGTTGGATCATTCTTATATTTTTCGTATGCCTGTTCCAGTTCCAGAACCGCATTCATCAAGGTTTCCGGCAAGTACTGCCCGCCGTGAATACCATATCTGCCTTTAGTCATTCTTTCCCACTATCCTTCCCTGTTTTATAAACTCTTTGATTTTATTAATGTCTTTGATTCCGTCGGTTTCCACTCCGCCCGAAGTATCAACTCCGTAAGGTTTTATCGCTTCAATTACTGCTGCCACATTATCCTGGTTCAGGCCGCCAGCCACAAAGAACGGTTTCTTTATTTCCTTGTTATATAAGATGCTGTGATCAAAAGCTTTTCCTGTGCCACCATACTCTTTACTGCTTAAAGTATCAAACAAATAATAGTCACAGTCAAATTCTTCAATACCAGCAAGATCATCTTCGCGCTCTACCCTCACAACTTTAATGATTGGTGCCTGTGTGAGTTTTCGCAGCTGCGCACAATACGCAGCATCTTCATCGCCATGTATCTGAATTAAATCAATGATACCTTGATTAGCGATTTCCGCAATGTTTTCCGGCTTCTCATTAACAAAAACTCCTACTGCTTTTATTGCAGGTCTTAACTTATTCTTCAACTCTTTTGCCTGCTCGGCTGAAACCTGTCTTCTGCTTTTGGCGAAAACAAAACCGATATAATCCGGCAAAAATTCATTTACCATCTCTATATCTTCTGTTCTGGTCAAACCGCATATCTTAATCTTTGTCATAGTTTTAAACCTCGCCACGCAATTTGCTTATTTCCCCGGAAATATCATTGCTGCGCATCAACGTTTCCCCAATCAATACCGCATCGGTACCATTTTTGCGCAAGATGGCTACATCACTTGGTGTTTTAATCCCGCTTTCTGAAACAAAAATGATATTTTCCGGCACCAGTGTGCGCAAATTAACACTGTTCTGCAAGTCAACCGTAAA
Organism: uncultured Acidaminococcales bacterium; assembly: GCA_964439485.1. Taxonomy (GTDB): domain Bacteria; phylum Bacillota; class Negativicutes; order Acidaminococcales; family Acidaminococcaceae; genus RZYP01. The sequence continues at coordinate 3,387 of CAYTOV010000043.1, forward strand.
ATCTTTAAGGTTGCGGTTATTAACGCCGATTACTCTTGCACCGGCCTGCAAAGCACTTTTTACTTCCTCGGCATCATGCGCTTCTACCAAAGCAGACAACCCAAGTGCGTCGCAAATTGCCAGATATTTCCTAGTGGTTTCTGTATCAAGCAAGGCACAAATCAAAAGGACAGCATCAGCGCCAATGGTCTTGGCTTCATAAATCTGATATTCATCTACTGTAAAATCCTTACGTAGAAGCGGTATGCCAACTACCTTGCGAATGTCTTTCAAATATTGGTCACAACCCAAAAAGGCGGTCGGCTCTGTGAGCACCGAGATTGCCGCAGCTCCCGCTGCTTCATATTCTTTGGCAATCCTTATATATTCGAAGTCTTCAGCAATCAGACCCTTGGACGGTGAAGCCTTTTTAACCTCTGTAATAAAAGATATGTCGTTCCGTCTGAGTGCTTTTTCAAAAACAAAATTGCCTTTGGGCAAAGCTTGCGCTTCACTTTTAATCATGTCCAACGATTTTTGATTTTTGAGAATGGCCACACGCTTACGCGCTTCAGCAGCCAGCTTATCCAGTATCATAGTCTTCCCTCGCTTATTGATTGGTAAGGGCAACGAACTCATCAAGCTTAGCTTTCGCTTTGCCGCTGTCAATGAGTTGCGCCGCCATCTGAATTCCTTCGGTAATGGCTGCCGCCTTGCCGCCGATATACAGTGATAAACCTGCATTCAAAAGTACTGCGTCTCTCTTTGGTCCGCGTTCCTTGCCGCTTAAAATGTTTCTGGTTATTTCAGCATTCTCTTCAGCCACGCCGCCAACCAGATCCTTTAATTCACAGCGTTTGAGTCCAACTTCCTCGGGCGTAATGGTATATGTTTTCGTTACGCCATCATTAAATTCACAAATCGTAGTAGGACCTGTCAGAGTTGCTTCATCAATGCCATTACCATATACTACCATACCACGTCTTAGTCCGAGATTAACCAATACTTTGGCCAGTGGCTCAACCAGCTTCGCATCATAGACACCCATCAGCTGCATCTTGGCCAGAGCAGGATTGGACAAAGGTCCGATATAGTTGAAAACGGTCGGTATACCAATTTCTTTCCGGACCGGGCCGGCAAAACGCATGGAGGCATGATACTTCTGAGCAAACAGGAAGCAGATGCCAGCTTTTTCCAATACTTCCTGACTCTTTTCCGGTTCAACACTGATATTAACACCCAAGGCTTCCAGCACATCAGCCGCACCGCATTTGCTCGACATAGAACGGTTGCCATGTTTAGCAATAGGCACGCCGCCTGCTGCTATAACAACTGAGCTGGTAGTGGAAATATTGAAGGTATTGGATTTGTCGCCGCCAGTGCCAACTATATCAAGTGCTTCTTTGTTCGGTACGATCTTCGTGCACTTTTCCCTAAGAACCATGGCACAGGCCGTTATTTCATCTATAGTTTCGCCCTTAATATGCATTGCTGTCAGAAACGCCGCAATTTGTGCATTTGTTGCTTCACCATTCATAATCTGTCGCATAGAGTCGGTTGTTTCTACCATTGAAAGATCATTTCCTGCTGATAATTTGTTGATAGCTTGTGAGATCATTATTGTTCAACTCCTATCTCCAAGAAATTTTTTATAATTTGCATACCATCTGGCGTCATGATGGATTCCGGATGAAACTGTACTCCGTAGACTTCGTAATCCCTATGTTTGACTGCCATGATTTCGCCATCTTCTGTTTCTGCGGCAACGATAAGTTCCTCAGGCAGCCCTTCTTTTTCTATGACCAGCGAATGGTATCTTGCTGCCAGAAAACTTTCATGCAACCCTTCAAATAATTTGCATTTGCCTTTTATCAT
>CAYTOV010000043.1:5340-10287 GCA_964439485.1 uncultured Acidaminococcales bacterium
TTTACCAGTACATCCTGATTGATACTGCCGACAAACTGATAAAGGTTAAAGGTGAAACTATCGTAATTGTCTATGATCAAAATCATTTTCTGCTGCCTCCTTATCTTGCCTTGGTTGTTGCTCGCAAAGCCTGGAATACTGCGCCCGCCTTATTCATACATTCCTGATATTCGCTTTCCGGTACCGAATCAGCGACGATGCCTGCCCCGGCTTGTACATAAACTTTGTTTGCCCGCTTGACTATCGTTCTGATTGTTATGCAAACGTCAAGGTTACCTGAAAAATCTATGTAGCCCATGCCGCCGCCATAAGGTCCGCGTGCTGTTGGCTCCAGCTCATCAATAATTTCGCAAGCCCTGATCTTGGGTGCTCCCGACAACGTGCCTGCCGGGAAGATGGAGCAAAGCGCATCCAGATTATCTTTATCGTTATTCATCTCGCCCGTTACCCTCGTCGTGATATGCATAACGTGGGAGAAACGACTGATTTTTTTGTAGTCCAGAACCTTGACCGTACCGAATCTGCTGACACGCCCCACATCGTTCCTGCCTAAATCAACCAGCATGTTATGTTCCGCTATTTCCTTTTCATCAGCCAAAAGTTCTTCTTCCAAACGCAAATCTTCGCTTTCCGTTGCTCCCCTTGGTCTGGTTCCCGCAATCGGCATCGTCGTTATCTCTTTGCCACTTATTTTTACTAAAGTTTCCGGCGAACTGCCTGCAATCTCCACATCATCATTCTTGATCAGAACCATATATTGGGAAGGATTGGTTGTACGTAAAATCCGGTAGACATTGAAAAGACTCTGATCATAATCTGCGGTAAACTGTTGGCTAAGCACGACTTGGAAAATATCCCCTGCTTTGATATACTGCTTGCCCTTTTCTACCATCGCCATATAGTCTTCTTTATTCATGTTGGGTACCATCTCACCAAGCTTGGCAGGTACGAACTCCGGATAACTTCCGGCCTTTTTCAGCATCTGCTTTATTTGCTCGATTTCCCTTTCGGCTTTACGATAATTGACCTCCACATGGTCTGTCTTCACATTGACAATGATGAATATTTTTTGTTTCAAGTGATCGAAAGCAATTACTTTGTCAAACAGCATCAGATCAAAATCAGGAAACTCCGTTTTTTTATCAGTGGAAAACTTGAAATCAGGTTCACAGTATTTAAAGAATTCATAGGCGAAGTAGCCCACGAAACCACCAGTGAAAGGTGGAAGATCTTTTAACTTCGGCACTTTATATTCAGCAAGTACTTCACGCAAACAGTCGACTGGATTTTCACTGGTAAATTTAACAGCAGCTGTATTTTTAACTTCCATCGAGTTATCCTTGGCGACAATACGCACTATTGGATCAAAGCCGATGAAGGAATAACGTCCCCATTTTTCACCGCCCTCAACGCTCTCCAGCAGAAAGTAATTATTGCTGCTTTCCCGCACAGAATTTAAGAAGCTGATTGGTGTCATCATGTCGGCAAAAACTTCTGCACATACCGGCACAGCGCTGAAGTCTTTTTCATATTTTTTTACTTCCTCTAACGCTAAATTTAACAATTTGTTTCCTCCTCACTACTGTATAAAAATAGACGGTTACGTTATTCAAATTACGTAAACACGTCTTGGCATTTAGCAATTTGAGTAGCGCAACCGCCTAAAATATAAGCGTAGGTTTAAAATAAAAAACACCTGTCCTTATGCAAGGACAGGTGTATAAACCTGCGGTACCACCTTGTTTTATGGGATTACTCCCATACACTTACGCAGAATGCCAACACATTCCTCATCAATAACGCAGATGCTACGTTGCGGAATACTCTCGATTTTCATCGATTTGACCGCACCCTCGGTGGTCCATTTGTCGAACTGCATCTCTATCCGGCTCCCAGCTACCCGGACTCTCTGTAAGCGCATATTTCGGCGTTATCTCCACCTCAACGGTTTGTTTAGGTATTATTAAGTTGATATCAGTCTATCACCACGATTTATCACTGTCAACACTTTTTGTTGCAAAAATGTAAAATTCATTAAAATTTAATAAACAGGTATATTCTGTCTGAACATTTCCGCGATAATTGTTTCCATCGTATACATTCCAGGTGGCTGACCAATCAAAGCCTTAGTAGCAAAAATAGCACCTTGTCCAAAAGCCGCACGACTAATACTCTCATGTGACAGTCTTATAGTTTGGTTTGGCAAACCAAATATTATCTCATGGCGCCCCACTATACCGCCAACTCTGATAGAGTTAATGTGCGTTTTCGGGTTTAAATCAAGTACTCCTGCTATTTTTTTGGCAGTACCAGATACTTCACTTTTTGCTTTAAAATGTTCTTCAACTATTTCGATATCGGCGTGAGGTGTAATCTTTTGCAGAATTTGAGCTGCTACCATCAGAACATTAATCCCCAGCGTGATATTAGGAGAATAAATTACCGGAGCAGTTTTCACAAAAGATTCAAGCACGCGCATATCGTCAGGTTCGTAATTAGAAATTGCCGTCACAACAGGAGTACCAATGGCAACCGCTCTTGTGTACAAATTTACGCTGCTGGACGTTGAGAAATCTATCAGCGCGTCAACAGGATTTTCTGCAGCAAAATTCTCATCGAGATCTTCCTCTGAAACTATTTTCCCTGCATCAAATTCATGCCCGAGCAACCTGCTGGCATATTTATGCCGATCTAGGTCACTCTTGCGCATTACCCAGGCTAACTCAAACAAATCGTCATTTAAAAACTCATTAGCGACAAGTTTACCTGTTTTACCAAAACCAAAAATACCAACTCTAATTTTACTCACTTTTTTTCCTCCTCTTTCTAAGCCTGCGAGGTTAGCTGACGGATTAGGACAGAAAGAAGCTTGCCCTGCCTGCTTATGCAGGCTTCACCCCAGAAAATGGTTCCCCCGTTTTCGAAACACGAAATTCGGCTTTTTCCTTACAATTATTGCTTATCCATGCACTCAATAATCATTCAAACATTACCAAGGCACGGCTTATGCCTTTCACAGAAAAAATAAAAGGGGCCTGATTTATCAGACCCCTTCAAATATGTATAATCTGCTCTTTATTATACCTTTTATATGTAGTTGAGTCAAGAGAAGGCTATTTTTATTATTGTGCTTCATTGTGTAAATATTTATGCCGTTTATATGTACAAAAGTCTTGACTTTTAAAATTTATCAATTTACAATTGTTGCATAAGGCACAGACGCCTGAGTTCACAAAATGAACTCAGGCGTCTTTTGTCATATTCAAGCAATTAATCTAAAGAAGGAGGATAGCCTATTGATTCAATTAGCTGGCGTTAACAAATATTTTGGTCAAAATCACGTGCTCAAAGACATCTCTCTTAAAGTTGAGTCAGGAGAAAAGGTTGTTGTTATTGGTCCGAGCGGTTCTGGCAAAAGTACGATGATCAGATGCATGAATCACCTGGAAGAACCTGACAGCGGTACCGTTACTGTTGATGGAATTGAGATTACAGCACCGGGCGCACCAATCAGAGCAGTAAGACAAAAAGTAGCTATGGTCTTTCAGCAATTTAACCTATACCCTCACAAAACAGTTCTGGAGAATTTAACTATAGCTCCAATCCTTGTGCAAGGTATAAAAAAAGAAGAAGCAGAAAGAACCGGATTGGAATTTCTTGAACGCGTCGGTCTCAAAGAAAAGGCTGCCGCCTATCCTGCACAATTATCAGGCGGTCAGCAGCAGCGTGTCGCTATTGCCCGCGCTCTCAATATGCATCCTCAGATTATGCTTTTTGACGAACCCACTTCTGCTCTTGATCCCGAGATGATCAATGAGGTCCTCGACGTAATGGTTGACTTGGCCAACAGCGGTATCACAATGGTTGTAGTTACGCACGAGATGGGCTTTGCCCGCAAAGTTGCCGATCGTGTCATATTCATGGCTGATGGAGAAATATTAGAAACAGGTACTCCTGAGCACTTTTTCCTTAATCCGCAAAATGAGCGGACTCAACAGTTCTTAAGTAAAATCATCAGATAAAATTTATTTATGAGAGGGGATAAAATTATGTCTTTATCAAGAAAAAAACTATTAGCACTTGGGGTAGCATTAATCACATCCTTCGGTATTTTAGCGGCAGGCTGTGGCGGTGATACCAAAAAGGATGACTCGAAAAAGGCTACCGCTTCTGACGGCATCCAAAAAATTAAAGACCGTGGCGTTTTAAAAGTCGGCGTCAAGGTCGATGTACCAAAATTCGGTTTTAAAGACCCGAAAACGGGCAAAATCGAGGGTTTTGAAATAGACCTTTCCAAAGTAATTGCCAAGAAAATTTTAGGTGACGAAAACAAAATTGATATGACTGGTGTTGTGGCAAAAACTCGTGGTCCTCTGCTTGACAGCGGTGAAATTGATCTTTGTATCGCGACCTTCACCATAACAGATGAAAGAAAACAAACTTACAATATGACTACGCCTTACTATGAAGATCCAGTCGGTTTCCTGGTTAAAAAGGACAGCGGCATAAAATCCTTAAAAGACCTTAATGGTAAAAACATAGCTGTTCCACAAGGTGCAACAACACGTAAAGGTGTCCAGGCAGCAGCTGATAAGGCTGGCATCCAGGTTAACTTTATCGAATTCCCGACTTACTCCGAATGCAAAACCGCTTTGGCTGCTGGCCGCGCTGATGCTTATGCCATGGATACTTCCAATCTTCTCGGTTATAGAGACGATGCAACCGAGCTCCTGCCAGATAAAATTGCTCCACAACTTTATGGCGCAGCAACCAAAAAAGACAACAAAGCCCTTTTTGATTTAGTGGAAAAGACCTTTGATGACATGAAAAAATCCGGCGAAATGGACCAACTTCTCAAAAAATGGGATCTTAAATAATGGCAACCAATCCTTTTGCAGAATACAAATGGCTGGCGCTTTTAAAAGATTGGCGAGTTTTTGCCGAAGG
>CAYTOV010000044.1:0-10258 GCA_964439485.1 uncultured Acidaminococcales bacterium
TCCAATTCTTGTTAAAGAATTGCCAAGCGCGTGTCGAAGGCGGAGCAGAAAGGTTGCTGACAAGTAACACATTAACCAAGCCTGCCGAAGGTGGAGCAGACAAGGCTACCAGCGACTAGAAAAATATTATATATTGAAAAATTACTTAGATTTATTTCGACGTAGGTATTAAAACGCGTGCTCCAATTACAGCAACATCTTATGGTACAACCAATGTATACGAGCCAGTGACCTTATCGGCGTAGCTATTATAACTCAGCGCTCCAATTCTTGTTAAAGAATTGCCAAGCGCGTGTCGAAGGCGGAGCAGAAAGGTTACCGGCAAGTAACATATTAACCAAGTGTCGAAGTTTGAGTCGACTATTACAGAGATATTATGAACATAAGCAGGAGAAATAAATGAAAAAACCGCTTTTTCGCTGGCAACTATTAAATCTGCAGCAAGTAGTCTTCAGACTGCTTGTTCTATTGGTTTTCGTGTTGCCCCTATCCATACCGCTGAGCAGCTGCCTTTTCAGTGTTACCATGATTTGCGCACTGATAGACCAGTATCAGCGCAGAAACCAGATTGCCACCGAGATTTTGCCTAAGAAGCTCAAATATGCACTTTATGCCTTGATGGCAATCAGCTTTGTTTCACTGGCTTTTTCCGGTAACATTTTTGCGAGCGCTTTCAACTATGCCTATGTTGTCAGTCAGCATATAGGCTGCTTTTGGCTGGTTTTGCACTATGCTTCCAAAAAAAGAGAGCCATTGGTCCTGCTGAAGTCTTTTCTGCTATCAGCCTTTGTCGTTGCGACCTACGGCATATTCCAGTATATTGCCGGGACTGCTGTGCTGAATACCGAATGGGTGGATGTCTCCCAATTCCCGGAACTCAAGGAAAGAGTTTATTCTACATTGCAAAATCCTAATATTTTAGGCACTTTCCTGGTTGTGACCATAGGTTACTGCATCGGTGTCTTTTCTGCCTTGCCTGGTGGCAAACGCCGCATAGCACTTATAACAATCTTTTTGGTGAGCTGTGGCTGTCTCTTGCTCACTTTTTCCCGTGGCAACTGGGTCAGTATGTTCGTTGTCTTGCTTACTTATGCTGTTTTTTTCTATCGGAAAGCCTTGCTGCCATTTCTGGGCGGCGGAGCACTGATAGCCTACTTTGCCTGGGATTTATTGTCTAATCGGCTTATGTCTATTTTTCAGACGGAAGATACTTCTGTTGCTTTGCGCTTTTCTTATGTCGAAAGCACGATTGCAATGATCAAAGATTCGCCGTGGGGAGTCGGCTGGTATGGTTATATGTACGCTTTTCCAGATTACGATTTTTATCTGCAGAATCCAGATGTGCCGATGTATCACTGCCATAATTTGTTTTTGAATATTACTGCTGAGCTAGGAATACAAGGCTTAGTGACGTTTTTGGCCATTGTCTGTTTACTGGTAAGAGAGGCCTGGTTTTTGGCACATGCTGATGTTGAACCTTGGCGCAAAGGCATTGGCAGAGGCTATCTTATGTCGATGATTGGCATTGCCGTCAGTGGACTTACCGATCATACTCTTTTTAATATTCAGCTGGGCATGCTGTTCTGGCTGCTTAATTCTCTGCTGGCCGTATGTGCCGCTAATGCAAGACAAAGAGTCGGGGAGCCGTGAGGTTTCCCGATATTTTGCTTTACATGGCCTGGTTGGCAAGGTACAATTACAATGTATGAGGCGGAATGCCCGATAAATACTGCAAAAAGCACTAAAAGACCTTTTCTGGCCGAATAGCGGCAATATCCTCTGACAAAAGGAATTGATTCTATTCGACTGAAAAAGGTTGGATGACAGGTCAAAAAGCGGGAGGTAGTACTCGTGATAAATTTAAACCAGGTCTGCAGTACGCTTAATGCAAAAATATTGTTGGGTGAAGATCAGATGGACCGTGAGGTTTTTTCAGCATGCGGAGCTGATCTGATGAGTGATGTTTTGACTTTTACTAAACGTAAAACATTGCTTTTGACTGGACTGACTAATGTTCAGGTGGTCAGGACGGCGGAACTCAGTGATTTGTGCGCAATAGTTTTTGTGCGCGGTAAACTGCCTGGCAAAGAAATTGTTGAAGCGGCAAAGGCTAATGATATTCCCTTGCTGGTAACTTGTTATACTTTATTTGAAGCTTGCGGACGTTTGTATGAGATGGGGATAAAGGGGTGCCCGCACAAGGTATTTGCTGATGAGTGATACAAAGAAAATGAATGTAACCTATGAGGTAGCGCCGGGTGATTTTGAACGTGCCGGCGAAGCTTCCAGCGGCATAAAAAGATTGTTGCAAAGGATTGGCATACCAGCCGAAGTAATAAGAAGAATCGCGATAGGAACCTATGAGGCAGAAATGAATGTTATCATTCATGCTGGCGGGGGAGTAGTAACTGCTGAAATTTCTCCCGATAACACGGTTATTATCGTCACAGATAAGGGTCCAGGTATCGCTGATATTGAACAGGCCAAGCAGGAAGGCTGGTCGACTGCGCCGGACTATGTCAGGCAGATGGGCTTTGGAGCAGGTATGGGACTGCCCAATATGATGAAATGCTCTGATAAACTTGATATCGTCTCTGTGGTTAATCAGGGAACGCAAATAACGATGTTGTTCAACCATGTTGATAAAGAAAACAAATGAAGTTTTAGGCGGTGATACAGGTGTCGGGAGGATATTTTCATTCCGTTCGTTTAAAAGGAAGTGCTTGCATAGGTTGCGTCACCTGCGTTAAATACTGCCCAACTGAGGCTATACGTGTACGTAATGGCAAGGCTATTATTTTGGCAGCACGCTGTATTGACTGCGGCGAGTGCATAAGACGCTGTCCTCACCATGCGAAGGTTGCAGTTATGGACAGTTTGAGTGAGATGCGGAAGTATAAGTATAATATAATACTACCGCCACCTTCTCTTTATGCTCAGTTTCCGCCGGAAATTAAGATGGAGGCTATCTGGCAAGGGTTACGTGACTTAGGTTTTGATGAAATTTTTGATGTTTCTGCCTCGAGTGAGTATGTCTCTGCGGAAATTGAGTCCTATGTAAAAAATTACCAAGAAGGGCCAAGACCGTTGATTTCTTCGGCGTGTCCTGCTGTCTTAAGGTTGATTCAGGTTAAATTTCCTGAACTTATTAAACAGGTTGTGCCTATTTTGTCGCCTGCCGAGGCGGCTGCTATTTACATCAAAGAAGAGTTAGTGAAACGTGGCGAGTATTCACCGGAACAAGTTGGAATCTGGTTCGTTGCGCCCTGCCCTGCTAAGGGAAGTAATATAAGGCAGGCGGTGGATGTGAATAGTACGGCGATAACAGGCGCTTTTAGCATTTCCAAAATTTACGGTGAGCTTTGCCGCGTTTTGAAAGAAGACGCGAGTTTTTCCGACTGGCAAGATCATGTAACAACTGGCTCCTCTTATGGGATGGGCTGGGGCGCTGCTGGTGGTGAAGCAAAGGCAGCTGGTATCGATAATGCTTTGATTGTTCATGGTGTTGAAGAAGCTTATGAAGTTTTGGAACAGATATCAATGAACAAAATGCATGATGTAGATTATGTTGAATGTTCAGCCTGCTATGGAGGCTGCATCGGCGGCCCTTTGACGGCTGTTAATAAATTTGTTGCGGAAAAAAACCTGCAGCAACGTGTCCGCGCTATGCGAGAAAAAGAACCAACATCAAGGCAAGCGACTTTGGCGCAAAGTATGCGTTGTGAGAATTTCCCCGTATCCAGCCAATCCGTCAAGCAATTGGTGCCAAGGCCGATGATGCAGCTTGACGAAGATATAGTCGTCGCTATGAAAAAGTTTGAAAAAATGGAAGAAGTCCTGAGCTCGCTGCCCGGTCTTGACTGCGGTGCTTGTGGTGCACCTACCTGCCAGTGTTTGGCAGAAGACATTGTACAGGGAAAGGCACACGAAACAGACTGCATTTTCAAACTGCGTGCCAGTGTCAAAAAGTTAGCACAAGGTATGCTTGACCTGGCTGAGCAGATTCCTCTTTCAGGCAGACAGGCTAAGGCTTCACACAAGGAGGAGAAAAATGAAAATAAGTGAGATTGTTGACTCTCTTGGGTTGGAAGTGGCAACAAAAAATGTTGCGTTGACAGCAGAAGTTACCGGCGGTTATGCTTCGGACCTCCTTAGCAATGTTATGGGACAGGCCTCGGCCGGTATGGTGTGGGTTACGATGCAGGGCCATCAGAATATTGCTGCCGTTGCAGCTCTTTTAGGATTATCTGCTGTGGTAGTTGCTGGCGGCACTAGTATTGAGCAAGAAACTCTGACCAAAGCAGAAAAAAATGATGTGTTGATACTTACGACAAGTCTGCCAACTTTCGAGGTTGTCGGAAAAATTTATGCTTTGGGAGTTAAAAATACAAAATGAAGAAGTGGCTTGCGGATTTACATGTTCATACACTGCTTTCACCGTGTGCAGAGATTGAAATGACACCGCACCATATTGTTATGAAGGCAGCAGAAACTGGTGTAAATCTGCTGGCTGTCACAGACCATAATGCTTCTGCTAATATTGCTGCGGCCATAGAGGCTGGAAAGCGCTACGGAGTAAAGGTTTTGCCGGGCATGGAAGTGCAGTGCAAAGAAGAAGCTCACATAATTGTGCTTTTTGATGAACTTGAGCAGATGGAATGCTGGCAGCAGATTGTGGACAGCAAGATGCTCCCGCTGCGCAATGATCACAATCGCTTTGGTGCCCAATTTATCGTGGATGCGGATGATAATTTTGTCGCAGAAGAGCACCGTATGCTTTTAGCGTCCTTGCAGTTGGAAGCAGATGAAATTATTGACTATTGCAATAATCTCGGCGGCATTTGCATTGCTGCACATATTGACCGCCCTTCGTATAGTTTGCTTGGCCAACTCGGTTTTCTGACAGAAGCTATGGCTTTAACTGCAGTGGAAATATCTCCTATAGGATTAGAAGAGCTGACAAAAAAATGTTTAAAGCCACTGGTCGGTGGCTTGCCTTATCTTACATCTTCCGATGCACACCGGATGACGGAATTTTTAGCTGGCCCCAAAACAGCTTTTTATCTGGAAACGCCGACCGTTGCCGAAATAAAGCTGGCCTTGCGTGGTGAAAAAGGAAGAAGCTGTTTGCCAGGTTGTTTTAGCAAAGCTTGAATAGAAAGAAATCTTCTGTGATGTCTTATACTGAAAAGATATTGCGTTATTATATTACCTTGTTTTGTCAGCAGGGTTTTCGTTATTAAGCCATGAAAGGAAGAGATGAAGAATGAATTTAGAAAACACATGTTGCTGTGGCGGAGAAAACAAAGAAAAAGTTCAAGTCGATGAAGTACTTTCAAAATATGAAGGTAAAAAAGGTGCCTTAATTCCTGTTTTACAGGAAGTACAGGCTCTTTATAATTATTTACCGAAAGACATTTTGGAGTATGTGGCGGAAAAGATGAATATACCGATTAGCCAGATTTATGGTATGGTTACTTTTTATTCTCAATTCCATCTTAATCCTCGCGGCAGGAATATTATTCGTGTTTGCCAGGGTACTGCCTGTCACGTTCGTGGCGGCAAGGTAATTTTGCAGGCGATAGAAAAACAGCTAGGAATCAAAGCTGGTCATACTACCGAAGATTTACGCTTTACGTTGGAAACAATTGCTTGCGTTGGTGCCTGTGGCCTGGCGCCGGTTATGCAGATAAATGAAGATACGCATGGACGTTTGACAACTGAAAAACTGTCAGCAATTTTAGACAGATATAAATAAATCATGCGCGAAATAGCACTTCACATTCTCGATTTAATACAGAATTCTATCGCTGCCTCATCAAAAAAAGTTTTTTTGGATGTTAATGAAGATGAGGAAGGGTATTTCGTTTTTCGTATTTGCGATGATGGCAAAGGTATGAGCGCTGAGCTATTGCAAAAGATACGTGATCCCTTTGTGACGACACGACTGACACGTGATATAGGCCTTGGCATACCTTTTATTGCCATGTCGACTGAACAGAGCGGCGGACATCTGACAATCAGATCTAAGGAAGATGTAGGTACTACTATTGAAGCTGCTTTTTTGCGTGATCATCTTGACAGACCGCCTTTGGGCGATTTGGCTGCTACCATAAGGGTTATTCTGGCCACTAATCCGGATTTGCAATTTATTGTCAGATACAGATATGGTAATAATTGTTTTGAGTTTGACTCTCTGGCTGCAAAGGAAATACTTGGTGAGGAAATTGATTTCAGTTTTCCGGAAGTATATCTTTGGCTGGATGCCTATCTGAAGCAAGAGATAAGTAAAGTCAGAAATGAGCAGGAGGCTACGGAATGAAAACATTGGAAGATTTAAAAGCTTTGCGTGAAAAGTTAAAAAGTGATATTAAAGTCAGGCAAAACCAGGGAACTAAAATAATTATCGGCATGGGGACTTGCGGTATTGCTGCTGGTGCACGGGAAGTAATGTCGGCTGTCTTGGATGAACTGGCGGTAAGAAAGCTAAATGACGTCCAGGTGCAGCAAACTGGCTGTATTGGTATGTGTGAAAAAGAAGTATTGCTGGACGTAATTCGCCCTAATGAAGCACGTATTACTTATGGTAATGTGAAACCTGCAGACGTAAAAAGGATTATCGCCGACCACGTTGTTAATGGTCGGATCATAGAAGATCTGGTTGTTGGCAAAATAGAGCAGGAAAGCTGAAAAAAACCATTAAAGACCTATAACGGGAGGAAAATAATATGCAACATATTAGAGCGCACGTCCTTATCTGCGCAGGTACTGGCTGCAAATCAGCAGGGTCTAAAGAAGTAGAACTGGCTTTTCAGAAAGAAATCAAGGCTAAAGGACTGGCTGATGAGGTAATGGTCGTTGAAACCGGCTGTCATGGTTTTTGCGAATATGGCCCACTGGTTATAGTCTATCCTGAAGGGACTTTTTATTCTCGTGTGACAGTGGAAGATGTAGCAGAAATAGTAGAATCCCATCTCTTAAAAGGCCGTCTGGTAGAGCGTCTTTTGTATCATGAACCAATGACGCAGGAAATGATACCGAATTATTCAGATATTAACTTTTACAAGAAACAGCACCGCTTGGTCCTGGCACATTGCGGCAGCATCAATCCTGAACAAATTGAAGAGTATATAGCCGTCGGCGGGTACGAGGGCTTGGGTAAGGCTCTGACTTTGATGACACCTGATGAAGTTGTTGCGGAAGTCAAAAAATCCGGACTAAGAGGTCGTGGCGGCGGTGGCTTCCCAACCGGCATGAAGTGGGGTTTTGCCAAACAGTCAGTAAATGACAAAAAATATGTTATTTGTAATGCCGATGAAGGCGACCCTGGTGCCTTTATGGATCGCAGTGTTTTAGAGGGAGATCCGCATAAAATACTGGAAGGCATGGCAATCTGTGGTTATGCAATTGGCGCTGATGAGGGTTATATCTACGTGCGCGCAGAATATCCTCTCGCTATCAAACGTTTGCGTGTAGCAATAGAACAAGCCGAAGCGATGGGCTTGTTGGGTGAGAATATCTTCAATTCCGGTTTTAACTTCCAGATTCATATCAAGGAAGGTGCCGGCGCTTTTGTTTGCGGTGAAGAAACGGCGCTTATGGCCTCTATTGAGGGCAAAAGGGGTATGCCGCGACCAAGACCGCCATTCCCGGCAGTTTCCGGTCTTTGGGGGAAACCAACCAATATTAATAATGTAGAAACTTTTGCCAATGTTCCTTTAATTCTTGTTAACGGTGCAGATTGGTATTGCCAGTTTGGTACAGAAAAGTCCAAAGGCACGAAGGTTTTTGCTCTTACCGGTAAAATCAATAACACTGGTTTGGCAGAAGTGCCGATGGGTATAACGATGCGGGAAATTATTTATGATATCGGCGGCGGTATCAATAATGGCAAGAAGTTCAAGGCTGTCCAGATCGGCGGGCCGTCTGGCGGCTGTTTGCCGGAAGAACTGCTGGATTTGCCGATTGACTATGATTCTTTGACAGCTGTCGGTGCAATGATGGGTTCAGGTGGTCTCGTTGTCATGGATGAAGACACCTGTATGGTCGATGTTGCTAAATTCTTCCTGAACTTTACGCAGTCTGAATCCTGTGGAAAATGCACACCTTGCCGCGAAGGAACAAAAAGGATGCTGGAAATTCTGACGCGTATCACCGAAGGCCAGGGTCGTGAAGGCGATATTGAATTGCTGGAAAATATGGCTAAGAATATCAAGGAAACAGCTTTGTGCGGGTTAGGGCAAACTGCCCCGAATCCGGTTCTTAGTACTCTGAAATATTTCCGCAATGAATATGAAGCCCATATCAAAGAGAAACGTTGCCCAGCCGGCGTTTGTGAAAAAATGGCAATTTATACTATTACTGATAAATGTAAGGGCTGCGGCCTTTGCGCAAAAACCTGCCCGGTCAAGGCTATCAGCGGCAGTTTAAAACAACAGCATGTGATTGATCAGGCTATCTGCATAAAATGCGGAGCATGTATGTCTGTCTGCCCATTTGAGGCGATTACGAAAGGCTAGGAGGAGACGTGGATAAAATGGATATGGTAACGCTGACTATTAACGGACAAACTGTCCAGACAAAGAAAACTTCTACGGTTCTTGAAGCTGCTCGAGCCGCTGGTATTTATATTCCTACACTCTGCTATCATCCGGAGCTCTCACGTGAAGGCGCTTGCCGTCTTTGTGTTGTCGAAACTTCCGGAGCGAGAAGCCTCGTGGCTTCCTGCGTATATCCGGTTGCTGAAGGTATGGTCGTTGAAACAAACACACCGAAGGTGCGTGAAGCCAGAAAACTCGTAGTAGAGCTTTTATTGGCCAATCATCCTAAAGATTGCTTGTCCTGCCAGAAGAGCATGGACTGCGAGTTGCAAACTATTGCTGCCGAACTTGGCGTGAGAAAAATCAGATTTGCCGGTGGGGAAATGAAAGCGCATACGATTGATGCAGGTAACCCGGCATTGGTAAGAGATCAGGAGAAATGCATTCTTTGCGGCCGCTGCATTCGTGCTTGCTCTGAAATACAGGGCATGGATGTTTATAGCTTTGCAGGACGCGGCTTTCATACAATTGTTTCTACAGCTTTTGAGCAAGGACTGGAAAAAGTTGCCTGTACTTATTGCGGACAGTGCGCCAGTGTCTGCCCGACGGCGGCAATTGTCGAAAAAGATGATACCGACAAAGCCTGGGCAGCTTTAGCTGATAAATCGAAACATGTAGTAGTACAGACAGCACCTTCAGTACGTGTTGCTTTAGGTGAAGAACTAGGCATTCCGGTGGGGGAAGTTGTAACAGGTAAAATGGTTGCGGCCTTGCGCCGGTTAGGCTTTGATAAAGTTTTTGACACTAATTTCTCGGCTGACCTTACTATAATGGAAGAAGGTCATGAATTCATCGATCGTTTGACTAACGGCGGTGTTCTCCCTATGATTACTTCTTGTAGTCCGGGTTGGGTCAATATGATCGAACTTAAGTATCCGGAACTTCTGCCGCATCTTTCTACCGCAAAGTCTCCACAGCAAATGTTTGGCGCCATGGCTAAAACCTATTACGCTGAACGTGCTGGCATTGACGCGAAAGATATAGTATCGGTGTCAATTATGCCTTGTACAGCAAAAAAAGCAGAAGCGGTAAGGCCAGAGATGAACTCTTCAGGCTATCAGGATGTTGATATTGTACTGACGACCAGGGAGCTTGGCAGGATGATTCGCGAATTTGGCCTTGATTTTGCTGCGCTGCCCAAGGAAGATTTCGATTCTCCTTTGGGCAAATCTACAGGTGCTGGCGTTATTTTCGGCACCACCGGCGGCGTGATGGAAGCTGCCCTCAGAACTGTAGCTGACGTTGTTACAGGTCAGAATCTCGAACAAATAGAATACAAGGCAGTGCGCGGCATGGAAACAGTACGTGAGGCAACTTTAAAGATAGGTGATGCTGAAGTTAAAGTTGCTGTAGTACATACGTTAAAAGCGGCTAAGGCCATGATGGAAAAAGTAAAAAAGGGAGAAGCGGATTACAAGTTTATTGAAGTAATGGCTTGCCCTGGCGGCTGTATAGGCGGCGGCGGTCAGCCTGTTCCTGTTGATGCCGATGTGCGCAGAGCAAGAAGAGAGGCATTATTTAGCTGTGATGAGGCATGTGAGCTGCGCAAGTCACATGAAAACCCTGAAATCATCGAATTATATTCGACTTGGCTTGGCAAACCTTTAGGTGAAAAAGCGCATCACCTACTGCATACGAAGTATAATCAGCAAAAAAGG
>CAYTOV010000045.1:0-10158 GCA_964439485.1 uncultured Acidaminococcales bacterium
CAGCTTGATTATAGTAGGCTTTATGCCGATTCTGATGGAGTCATTGCAAGTGTCAGCGCTGAAGCAGGACAAGTCGTTAGCGCTGGACAGCCTGTTGTTACGCTTGTTCAAAACGGAGAAAGAGAAGTCGAAATCAGTGTGCCGGAAAACCGCATAGAAGAATTACGCAAAGCAACAAAAATCGTAGTAACTTTTTGGGCCTTGCCTGATGTGCAGTTGGACGGTAAAGTTAGAGAAATTTCGCCGATTGCTGCTGCAACTACCAGGACTTATAAAGTTCGCATAAGTATTATAAATCCTCCGTCAAATATCAGTTTAGGTATGACGGCCAACGTATCATTAGTGAGCGGAGATGAAAAGAACGAAAGCACGATGACAATTCCGGCGACTGCAATTTACCAAACAGGGGATAATCCTTGTGTCTGGGTAGTGGTTGATAATGCAACAAATTTGCGTCAGGTTAAAATTGTCAAAGCTGGCAATGATTATGTTCAGGTGACTGGTCTCAAAAAAGGAGAAATAATTGTAACGGCTGGAGTAAATAAAATTCGTGAAAATCAAAAAGTTCGTATTTCAGAAGGTGCCTGATGATGAAAAACTTTAATTTAACAGAGTGGAGCCTTAAGCATAGACAGTTTACCTATTATATACTCATCGTAATGTTTTTGGGTGGAATCTTCTCTTACAAAGAGCTTGGGCGCATGGAAGATCCTGATTTTACAATTCGTGAAATGGTCGTATCTGTTTATTGGCCGGGGGCAACAGCTCGTCAGGTTGAAGAACAGGTCACAGATAAAGTGGAAAAGAAATTACAGGAGACGCCAGGACTGGATTATCTGAAGAGTTATTCCAAACCGGGGCAATCAGTTGTTTTTGTATCTTTGAAAGAAGATACAGTTACAGGCGATAGAGTCCATCCCACCTGGCTCGAAGTACGCAATTTGGTCAACGACATGAAGGACACTTTGCCTCAAGGTACCAGCGGGCCATATTTTAATGATCAATTTGACGATGTTTTTGGCTGCATATATGCTTTGACTGGTGATGGATACTCGTACGAAGATTTGCGTGTAAAAGCTGAGAATATAAGGCGTACATTGCTAGGAATACCAAGCGTAAAAAAAGTTGATTTGCTGGGCGTTCAGACTGAGAAAGTTTATGTTGAAATAGAAACAAGCAAATTAGCAGAACTGGGTCTTGCGGCAACTGAAATAACTACTGCAATACAAGCTCAAAATGCAATGACAGCTTCTGGCATGATTGAAACTGCTGCTGATAATGTCTATTTACGTGTTTCTGGTATGTTTGACAATGTTGACGATTTAAAAAAGCTGGATATTCGGTCTAATGGACGGACGTTTAAGCTTGGCGACATTGCCAGGATAGAACGCAGCTATGTTGATCCTCCGGAGCCGAAAATGTTCTATAATGGCCAGCCGGCTATAGGCTTAGCATTATCAATGGAAAAAGGAGGTAATATTCTCGCTTTAGGTAATGACCTTGAACAGACCGTAAAAACTATTAAGGATGACTTGCCGTTAGGACTGGAAATGCATACTGTTACCAATCAGCCAACGGTTGTGACAGAATCCATCAATGAGTTTGTTAAAACATTAGCTGAAGCTGTAGCAATTGTACTATTGGTTAGTTTTGCCAGCTTGGGGCTGCGTTCAGGTGTTATTGTGGCAATATGTATTCCTCTTGTTATTGCTGGTGTCTTTGTGATGATGGATATGCTTGGAATCGCTTTGCACAAAGTATCACTAGGTGCGCTTATTATTGCATTAGGTCTCTTGGTCGACGATGCTATTATAGCAATTGAAATGATGATTGTGAAATTGGAACAAGGCTGGACGAGAGATGAGGCAGCCTGTCATGCTTTCAATGTAACGGCCATTCCAATGCTGACCGGAACTTTGATAACCTGTGCTGGGTTTATACCGGTTGGTTTTTCTAAAGGCAGCGCGTCAGAATTTGTTGGCAGTATTTTTACAGTAATAACGATAGCTTTACTGATTTCGTGGATAATATCAGTAATGGCAGCACCATTATTCGGGTATCATTTATTGCAAATAACTCCTTTGATAAATAGTGAAGAACATAAGCAATACAGCAGCAATTTTTACGTCAAGTTCAGAAAAATGTTGGTTTATTGTCTAAACAACAGGCGCAAAGTATTGAGTGGAACAGTAATTTGTTTTGTTTGCTCTATACTTCTTCTAGGTCTGACAAAACAGGAGTTTTTTCCGGCCTCGACACGTAATGAACTTATTGTTGAGCTGCAATTACCAGAAGGCGCTTCGATGAAGGCTATAGAAAAAGAGGCGAACAGATTTGCCGAGAGGTTTGCTGACGATAATGACCTTGCCAGCTATACTTATTATCTTGGCGGCGGAGCACCACGTTTTGTTTTGACAGTAGATCCGCCAATTGAAAACTCGAATTTTGCGCAATTTGTTTTTGTGGCCAAAGATATTAAGGCACGTGCTAATTTGGAGAAAAAGGTACAAGAATTATTTGCAACAGACTTTATTAATGTTCACGGACATACTAAAGTTATTCAGACTGGTACTAATGCCCCTTATCCGGTTATGCTTAGATTCAGCGGGCCGGACATTGCTAAGGTGAGAAGTTTGGCTGTACAAGCTCGCGATATTTTAGCAGAAGATGAGAATTTAAAAGATATCAAGCTTGACTGGAATGAGAAAAGTAGAGTTTTGCGCTTAAACATTGATCAAGCAAAGGCACGCGCGCTAGGTATAGACAATAAGTCATTATCAACTAGTTTGCAGGCCTTTTTGTCTGGTGGTGAAATTGGGGAGTTTAGAGAAAAGGATAAAACAATCGGCATTGTCTTTCGAATTGATTCGAAAAGCAGGCAAGATATTGAAAACATAAAGAATCTAAACATTCAAACAGGCAGTGGACAATTTGTACCCCTGGACCAAATTGCCAATATTAGTTACGAAGCAGAGGAAGGGATGATTTGGCGGCGAGATTTACAACCGACTATTACCTTGCAAGCGATAACGGCTGAAGGTGTTTTGGGTGATGATGCCGCGTTATCGGCTTATGAGCATCTTACTGATCTTCGTAAATCTTTGCCAGCAGGGTATAAGATAGAAGTTGGGGGCGCTGCAGAATCAAGCGAAAAGGCGATGCAGTGGCTTATGCAGCCTGTTCCTGCCATGATTATCATTATAATTACACTCCTTATGCTGCAAATACATAATATACCTAAGATGATTATCACATTACTAACTGCACCGCTGGGAATGATTGGAGTCAGTCCTGCTCTTTTGTTAAGTGGCAAACCTATGGGATTTGTAGTACAACTTGGCATTCTTGCACTTGCAGGTATTATTATCAGAAATTCAGTTATTTTAATAGATCAGATTGACCGACACATTAACGAAGGGGAGGCGTTGAAAGATGCAATAATTAATGCCACTTTAACACGCTTCCGGCCAATTATGCTGACCGCTTCAGCGGCTATTTTGGGCATGATTCCATTGATATCCAGCGTTTTTTGGGGACCAATGGCAGTTGCTATTGCTGGTGGACTTTTTGCGGCTACTGTCTTAACTCTTTTTGTTTTGCCAGTAATGTATGCGACTCTTTATAAGGCAAAACTCTAATAACTAAGCACAGAAAGCTATTTTTTTAAAAAATTAAATATAAACAAAAGCAAATGTCAAATTACATCTCAGCAGGACTTTGGCCTTACATGGTGAAATATTCAAATGAGTTTGTTTTTAGGACTATCAAGTTTCTGTTATAGTTATGAATTCGGTTACGTCGTTCTTGGTAATTAGGCACTTTTTCTTTAAAGGAGAAGAATCATGGAAAAATATACCGAAGCCAAATCTTGTATTTCAGGCGCAGATGATTTATTCAAGTTCAGGGTAACCGAAATAATGCTTATATCTACTGAATATGACGCCTATGTGCTTGAGGAAGATGGACAGTTGGCTGAGAAAATTTATCATCAGTTCAGTGATTTGAGCCTTCCTTATATTCCCAGGATTCATTGGGTAGCGAGCAGTGAAGAGGCGTTTGAAACATTAAAGAAAATTCCTATACATCTGGTAATTTCCATGTCACGGGCAAATGACATGAGCTCATTTGATTTTGAAAGAGCAATTCATGAAGTGTATCCTGAAATACCAATCGTTATGCTTTCTTATGAACGTTTGACGCCGGACGTTATTGGACGTATAAGAGAAAATGCCTGTATAAATAGGGTTTTTCATTGGTCAGGAGACAATAAGGTTTTGCTGGCAATCATTAAATATGTGGAAGATCAGCAGAACTTTGCTGCCGACAGTAAGCTTGGTGTGCAGGCAATTTTGCTGGTAGAAGATTCACCTGTATATTACTCGCAAATTTTGCCTATCATATATACGGAGATATTGACACAAACAAGGTACTTGGTTCTGCATGCCATGAATGTCAAGCATGGCTTGCTCAGGGTGCGGCTCAGACCAAAAATTTTACTTGCGGAAACTTATGAAGAAGCAATTAAAATTATCGATTCATATCGTTACAATCTGCTGGGGATAATTTCTGATGTACGTTTCCCTAAAGGCGGCTGCCTAAATAAAGTGGCAGGGTTTGAACTTGCTCAGCAAGTAAAGGGTATGATCAATGATCTTCCGTTTTTGCTGCAGTCTGAAGATGAGGAAAATGAAAAGATAGCGTTAGCAAGAAAAATAGATTTTTTAAGCAAAACTTCGCCGAGTCTTCTTCACAATTTGCGTAGCTATATTTTGGAAAGCTACGGCTTCGGACCATTTGTCTTTAAATATCCTGATGGACGTGTTATTGAAGAGGCAAATGATATTACTACGCTGGAAAAAATAGTAAGGGATTTGCCAGAAGAAAGCTTGCAGTATCATGCAGCAAATAATGATTTTTCACGTTGGTTCCGCGCACGTGCAGAGTTTGAAGTGGCTGAGAAACTAAGATTTTTGGATGCGGCAAAAATTGACAGTGTTTCTGATATGAGAAATTATATTCTTGGCGTGCTCACTGCTTATTTCAAAAAATATCAGACAGGTTCTATATTAAGTTTTGAAGGCCTTGCAAAAAAGGATATGGAAAATGCTTTTATAAAACTTGGCAAAGGATCTTTAGGCGGTAAGGCACGAGGTGTTGCCTTTATGAATGCCATGATATCCAGGGCTCATATGGCCGATAAATACGAAGATATGAAAGTCAAGGTTCCGCGTTCGTTTGTTGTAGGCAGCGAGGTTTTTGAAAAATTCATTGAACAGAATGACCTTTATTCATTTATTAGTCATGGCCCTTCTGAGGCTGAAATTGCCAAAAAGTTTGTTGAATCTGAATTACCGGAGGAAATTCAGGATAATCTTAGGGTTCTCACTTTGTATATAAAATGTCCTCTTGCAGTGAGGTCTTCAAGTATTCTTGAAGATTCCAGAATACTGCCTTTTGCCGGCATTTATAAAACTTATGTTGTTCCCAATAGTAACGATAATAACGAAGTATGCTTCAAGCAGCTTTCGGATGCTGTTAAATTGGTATATGCCTCCGTATTTTATGAAGCACCTGTAAGATATGCGCAAAATGCTGATATAAGAATAGAAGAAGAGAAAATGGCAGTGCTCATCCAGGAGCTTGTCGGTGAATATTATGGTGAACATTTTTATCCTGCTATATCAGGTGTAGCCCAATCCTATAACTTCTATCCTTACTATCCCATGAAACCGGAAGATGGCACAGTCAGCCTTGCTCTTGGTTTTGGAAAAACAATTGTTGAGGGTGAACGTACATTTAGATTTTCACCTGTATATCCCAAACTGAACCCATTAGTTTCCAGTCCACAAGAACAGATGAGCAAGGCACAAAATTTATTTTATTCTGTTAATCTTAAAAAAACTGCTAATCTTACATTGCAGGCTGATGAAGATTATGTTTATGAAAAAATGCCTGTTTCACAGGCGTATAAAGATGGCGCCCTGGAATATATCGGCAGCACATATTCTGCTGAAAATGACTGTATATATGATAATGTAAATCATACTGGCTTAAAGCTGGTTACTTTTGCGCCCATTCTCAAATATGACAGATTACCTTTAACAAAGATTATTCAGGATCTGATGCTTATGGGCAAAAAAGCCTTTGGCTCAGATGTTGAGATTGAGTTCGCAATAAACATACCTAAAGATAAAAACAAGCCAGCTGAATTTAATTTTTTGCAAATACGACCAATTGTTATTGGAAAAGAAGCACATCAGGTAAACCTCGAAGAAACGACTGACACCTGGTGTTTTAGCAAGCAAACTATTGGCAACGGTTACTATGATGACATAAAAGACATTATCTACGTCGATCCTGAAAATTTCGATCTTAAAGAAAGCATGCAGATTGCCAGAGAGATTGGGACGCTCAATAAAATACTGGCACAGGAAGGACGCCGCTGTATCTTAATTGGTTTTGGAAGAATAGGAACTGCTGATAGGTGGCTGGGTATACCCCTTACCTGGGAGCAGATGTCACAATCTTTGATTATAGTGGAAGTTGAACGCCGAGAGCTGAGACCTGAACCTTCTTTAGGAAGCCATTTTTTCCATAATTTAACTGCAACAGGAATGGGTTACTTTCATGTACCATTTGCTGGTGAACACGGAACAATTGACTGGCAGTGGTTGGTTAGCCAGCCAGTTTTGCAGCAAACAAAATATGTAAAACTTATAAGAAGGGAGGAGGCTTTTAAGGTTAAAATTGACGGCAGAAATTTTCAAGGTGTTATCTATAAATAGAAAATGTTCACCTGAGTTTTCCGATATTTATCTTCAACTTTTTTCGTATACAAAATACAAAACAAGACGTATAATGGTAGTGGAACAAAGTATTAAAAAACTGCCGTCGGAAGCAAAATAATTGGGAGGGTTGTTCAATGACAACAAGTGCTCAGAAGTATTGTGATGAACTCTATAACAGAGTGGTAGAAAGAAATGCTAATGAACCAGAATTTCATCAAACAGTAAAAGAAGTTCTTAGTTCTTTGGTTCCGGTTCTTGAAAAAAATCCTGAGTATATCGATTTAGGGATTATGGAACGGATAGTTGAACCAGAAAGACAAATAATTTTCAGAGTCCCATGGGTTGATGATACTGGAAAAGTTAGGGTAAACCGTGGTTTCCGTGTTCAGTTTAATAGCGCGATTGGACCTTATAAAGGTGGCTTGCGTTTCCATCCTTCTGTAAATCTCAGCATTATTAAATTCCTTGGTTTTGAACAGACTTTCAAAAATTCGCTAACAAGCCTGCCTATGGGCGGCGGCAAGGGCGGTTCTGATTTTGACCCAAGAGGTAAATCAGATGCTGAAGTAATGCGTTTTTGCCAAAGTTTTATGACAGAATTATATAGACATATTGGCCCTAATGTTGACGTTCCGGCTGGTGACCTTGGTGTTGGCGGCAGAGAAGTTGGCTATCTTTTCGGACAATATAAAAGAATTAAAGGTGCTTATGAAAATGGCGTCATCACAGGTAAAGGATTGTCCTTCGGCGGCAGTTTGACTCGCCCTGAAGCTACTGGTTTCGGCATTGCTTATTTCTGCCAGGAAATGCTCAAGGCAAAAGGCACTTCTTTTGCAGGAAAAACTGTCTCAGTTTCAGGCTTCGGCAACGTTTCGTGGGGTACAGTTATTAAAGTAACTGAACTAGGCGGTAAGGTTGTTACAATTTCCGGTCCTGATGGCTATGTTTATGATGAAAATGGCGTCAGCGGTGAAAAAATCGAATATATGCTTGAAATGAGAGCATCTGGCCGCGACCGTGTAGAAGATTATGCTGATCGCTTTGGAGCTAAATTCTATGCAGGTGAAAAACCTTGGGGATGTAAGGTAGACATAGTTATACCTTGCGCAACTCAAAATGAAATTCTTATTGAAGATGCAAAGAAAATAGTAGCCAATGGCATAAAATTCGTATGTGAAGGATCAAATATGCCTAGCACAAATGAAGCAATAGATTATATGTTGGCCAATGGTATTTACCTTGGACCATCAAAAGCTGCTAATGCTGGCGGTGTTTCCGTCTCTGGTCTGGAAATGACACAGAACAGCATGAGATTGGCGTGGTCTTTTGAAGAGGTTGATGAAAAACTTAAAAACATCATGCTTAACATATATAAAAACTCCAGCGCAGCTGCAGAAAAATATGGCCACAAAGACAATTTAGTCATAGGTGCCAATATAGCAGGATTTATAAAAGTTGCTGAGGCAATGAAAGCGCAAGGGATAGTATAATAGCATTCTACAATTAAAAATAAAGGGACGGGATGTCTTGGCGGAAGCCTTGACATTCCGTTTCTTTATTTTTGCATTAATTATTTGACTGTATCATTTGAAGGTATAGCTTCTTTTGAAATAATGTCGTATAATACTAAATAATAATATTACTATTTAGGAGGAGTCATGGATAACGTAATTGATGTTCTACGGGATAAAGGCCATAAGATTACACCACAAAGACGTGCAGTTATTAACGCCTTGTTAAATTGCGGACCATTTTCTACGGCGTTACAGCTTTTAGAATATGTTAAAAAAGAGCAACCAGATGTAAGCTTGGACACAGTTTATCGAAATCTTAGTTTGTTTAAGCAATTGGGGATTGTTAATGAAATACAGATGATTAATCAAGATGGCAACCGCTTTGAAATTTCAAGAGATGGTCATCATCATCACATTATTTGCCTCAAATGTGGGAAGATTGAATGCCTGCAAAAATGTCCAGTTAGCAAAGAAGCGATAGAAACGATTGAAAAAAATGGTTTTGCTGTAGTTTCTCATTCACTTGAATTTTATGGTTATTGTTGTGGATGTCAAAAATAATCTAATGAGTTTCTATAGAAAAGTAGTTAATAAAAATTTGGGAGGATTTAATATGAATAAAATTTTTAGAGTATTTGTAGTTATGGCATTAAGTATAGTATTGCTGTCTGCATGTGGTCGCAACAACGCTACTGATAAAGAAAATGGCAAACCTGCGTTTACTGTCGTGACTTCTTTTTATCCTATGTATATTGCAACAATAAATGTTACTAAAGATATTCCTGGTGTGAAGGTCATAAACATGACAAAACCACAAACAGGGTGTTTACATGATTACCAGTTAGTTCCTGAAGACATGCAAAAACTGGAGAAAGCAAATGCTTTTGTTGTTAATGGTGCAGGCATGGAGGTATTTCTTGATAAAGCGGTTAAACAACAGCCAAAATTAAAAATAGTTGATGCAAGTAAGAATATACCTTTATTGAAGGATGAAAACGGCGAAGAGAATCCTCACGTTTGGGTCAGCGTTTCTAATGCAATAATTCAAGTGAAAAATATAGCTGAACAATTAGCAGAGCTCGATCCTGTTAATGCTGAAAAATACAAAAATAATGCAAGTGTTTATACAAAAAAGTTAGAAGCCTTGAGATCTGACATGCATTCAAGCTTAGATAATGTAAAAACAAAAGAGATCATAACCTTCCATGAAGCTTTCCCTTATTTTGCCAAAGAATTCAATCTTAACATCGTTGACGTTATTGAGAGAGAGCCTGGGACAGAGCCATCACCGAAAGAGCTTGAAGACACAATTGCCAAGGTTAAACAATTAAACGTAAAGGCCTTATTCGCAGAACCACAATACCCTGCTAAAGCAGCCGGAGTCATAGCCAAGGAAACAGGAGCAAAAATATTTACACTTGATCCGGCAGTGACAGGCGAATCTAAAGCTGATGCTTATGATGACTATATTAATATTATGAAAAAGAATCTTGATGTACTTAAAGAGGCATTGCAATAATGGGAAATAAGCAAGCAAAGAGCGAAAATCTCTGCAGCAAACTTTGTTGCACCAAAATCGAAAATTTTGGTGTTAGTTTTGGCGCTGCAAAGATTTTTGATAATGTAAATGTGCATATTCACTGTGGTGAACTTACTGCTATTATTGGTAAAAATGGTGCCGGTAAAAGTACTTTGCTAAAAGCAATATTGGGTGAAGTTAAGCATTCCGGTGAGTTAAAGTACATGGATGAGAAGGGTGTTCATACAGGGCATCCTTGCATTGGATATGTACCTCAATATCTGAATTTTGATGTGGGCACGCCTACGAGTGTCCTGGATTTATTTAATAGTTGTTT
>CAYTOV010000046.1:0-10018 GCA_964439485.1 uncultured Acidaminococcales bacterium
TATCTATCGGCAAGGATTAAAGAGCTCCTCTGGCTGCTTCCACACGCGATGATTCGCCTGCAAGCAGGCGGTCGCTGATGTGCAGCAAGCCCGTCACTTCTTTATTCCTTACCTCTTTGTTGGTTCTAAACAACACCTTTTTGCAAATACTAATGTATATCCTTTGTTGGGAAATTCTCAATTATACATGGCATGCAAAGAAAGTCACCGTATTCAATGTCTATCGGCAAGGATTAAAGAGCTCCTCTGGCTGCTTCCACACGCGACTATTCGCCTGCAAGCAGTCGGTCGCTGCTGTGCAGCAAGCCCGTCACTTCTTTAATCCTTACCTCTTTGTTTGTTCTAAATAACACCGTTCCTTGCTATTCAAACCAAACTTCCACTACGGAATCCGGCGCGAGAATTGTACCCGGCGGTACGGATTGCTTCCTGGCGGTACCGCTGCCATAAGGTATCAGTACAAATCTGCCCTGCTGAATAAGCTCAGCAACCTGTTTGAAATTCAATCCGGCAAAATTAGGTATTTTTGCCTTACCATCCGGCATAATCTGCACTTGCGGCAGCTTGTCTATTTCCCTATAGTTCTCCGGTCTTTTCAACGTGTCAAGGGAAGGAAGCCCAGTTGCATTACTAGGCTGTATGCCCTGTGCGACAAGTATTTGCTGCAAGGTATCCCTGAAGACAGGTGCAGATACCTGAGAACCATAAAAAACGCCCTGCGGTGAATCAAGCATAATCAACATCGCATATTGTGGATTATCACTTGGCACGAAACCGACAAAAGACGCTATATAGAGGCCGGCTGCATATCCGCCTTGTTCGCTAAGTTTTTCAGCCGTTCCGGTCTTGCCGGCAATCTTATATCCTTGAATTCTGGCTGTCTTACCGCCGCCATCAGAAACAACCTGTTCCATCATAGAGCGCATCTGTTCAGCGACATCTTCGCCAATTACCCTTCTTACGACTTGCTTCTTACCTTCAACTAAAACCTTGCCGTCAGGCGTCACAACCTTCTGTACAATATAAGGTTTAACCAGTTCACCACCGTTAGCAATAGCACAGATAGCGCGCAGCATCTGCAGCGGCGTTACTGCAATACCCTGTCCGATGCCCATCGTAGCGATATCCGGCAGACGCATCTCATCAGGATCATAGAGAATACCATCCTCTTCACCTGGTAATTCGATACCGGTAGCCGTACCAAAACCAAATTTCTTGGTATAATCTGTCAGGCGTTGAGCACCAATTTTCATACCAAGGTCAGCCATGCCAGTATTAACAGAGAATTTAATGATATCAGTAAAAGTAATTGCACCCAAGGCGCCGCTGTCCCAGTTGCGAATTGTCCGGTCAGCTACGTTAAAGGCACCGGCATCATAAAATGGCGTATCCGGCGTGACCAGATGTTCGGTTAAGCCTGCACAGCCAACAATCGGCTTAAAGACAGAACCAGGCTCATAAACAATGGAAATTGCCCTGTTCGTCAAAGCGTTAGCAGGATATTCGCTGAATTTATTGGGATCAAAGGTTGGCCTGCTAGCCATGCCCAGAATTTCTCCCGTATGTGGATCCATCAGGACGACGGCCGCACTTTTGGCATGTGTTTTGGCTATGGCGTCATCAAGGCCTTTTTCCAAAACATACTGCATCTTACTGTCAATAGTCAGATAGACTGTTGGCATTTGTGGTGGTGCCGCAC
This sequence comes from uncultured Acidaminococcales bacterium, assembly GCA_964439485.1. GTDB lineage: Bacteria > Bacillota > Negativicutes > Acidaminococcales > Acidaminococcaceae > RZYP01. The sequence continues at coordinate 1,700 of CAYTOV010000046.1, forward strand.
TGTTAAAGCTGCTTTCGCCTATTTTGCGCCCAAGCGCGTCCAAAATTTCGCTCCGATGTGTTTCCGCACCTTTAATAATAGAATCCAGTGCCCATTCTATCCCGCTCAGGCCGTTGTCATCAATACCGACAAACCCGAGAACATGTGCAGCCATCGTATTCTTCGTATAATAACGTTTACTTTCTTCCAGAAAATGTAATCCGGAAAACTTATTATCTTTGATTATTTGCCGAACTGCGTCAGATTCTGCTGGTTCCATCGCCCTTTTAATCCAGAGGAACCGACCGCCATTGCTGAAATCACTATATAACTCATCCGCCTTAATTTTCAGCACCGGTGCCAGAAGATCGGCTGCCAATCGGCGTGGATCACGTTGTGGCTGCTGTCCGCGTGGCCACATTTCCGGATTATCATCCATCTGCTTGGGATCAACATACAAAGACTTGCTCATAATACTGACAGCGAGCTCTTCCCCATTACGATCAAGGATACTGCCTCTGGGCGAAAAGACCTTTTCATCACCGGCCGTTTGCTGCATAGCCCGTTTGGCCAGTTCTTCGCCGCTGATGATCTGCAGCCAGAATAAACGTACAACTACAGCGACAAAGGTAAATAGAATCAGACAGCCAATCCAGCCTGAACGTTTTTTGCCGGCATTAATGCCAAAATGTCTGCTCAACGCTGCCACCTCCTTGGGAGAGAGCGTTTGCCGACTAGTTCTTGTTTACGCTTTTCAAAAACGGCAGCGACTTCTTGCTGTGATGTTTCTTGTTTCACTTCATCCTGGTAAACCGCGATAACGATGCCAATAGCCGCCAGGTTAACAATCAAAGCTGTACCACCGTAACTGATAAAGGAAAGCGGCACACCAATAACCGGCAGAATACCACACACCATCGCCATATTGGCAACTGCCTGACCGACTACCAGAAAGTTAATGCCCGTAACAAGCAAAAACCCTTTTTCACTTTTGGCATTAAGCGCTATCTGATGAATGGCTGCAGCCAAAACTAAGAACAAAGCAATTAAAAGTACCGCACCGATAAAGCCCCATTCCTGGCAATAGATTGCAAAAGCAAAGTCAGTATGTGCCTCCGGCAGATAAAAAAACTTGCCGGAACCCATGCCAAATGGTTTTCCCAAAAGCCCGCCGCTGCCAATCGACATCAGTGACTGCACAACCTGATAACCGGTATTGCCGGCATCCTGCCAGGGATCAAGCCAGATTTTGACGCGGGCAAAGCGATAAGGTGCAACTATAATTAAACCTATAACACCAACTACCGCTGTACCCAAAAGACCCAACAATTGTATTCGCGGCAGACCAGCTATAATGTAAAGTCCTATCATTAAAGCAAATATTATTGCGGCCGTGCCCATATCAGGCTGTACCAATACAAGACCGGCAAAAACCGCAGCCTGGAGAAAAGGCACACACATGCCCTTAGCAAATAAAGACACCGGCTGACCTCTCTTCAGATATTCGCCAAGCGAGCCGGCACCCAAAATAATGATCGATAATTTTACCATTTCGGAAGGCTGAATGCTCTGGCCGCCAATATATAACCAGCGCTGTGCGCCTTTATTCGTTACACCGAAGGCATCTACACAGACCAGCATAATGAAAAAAATCCCGTACCAGATCTGTCTATACTGCAGCAAATATCTGTAAGGAATCCACCAACCAATGAGGCCCATGACACCAAGACCGATTGCACCATAAATAGCATAACGGTATAAATAATAATAGCCGTTGTCGAACATATCCTTAGCTTCAACAAAACTGGCGCTGAAAACGTTGATACAGCCAAGTGCCATCAACAAAAAAGTTAAAACAAGAATGGCATCCTTGGGATTATCCCAGATTAAAAAACGCTTGTGCATACCCTCACCCCATGTCTTTTTAGAAAACTACCTCGCAAAAACAAATCGGATTGCCCAATGCGCTGAATTTACGTTCATATTCAGTCATAACCGGATTATCATAATCGGAATGATGCAAATCATAACTGACTGCGATTATCTCCAGGCCGAATTCCTTGAATTCTTCCAAAGAAAAATCAAACAAAGGCCTGTTGTCAGTTTTGAAGCGCAGATGACCGCCCGCACCCAAAAGTTTCTTATAGATGGCCAAAAAACCACGATGCGTCAATCTTCTGGAGGCGTGCCGTGCTTTAGGCCACGGGTCACTGAAATTCAAGTACAATTCTTTTATTTCTCCCGGCTCAAACCATTCTTCCAGATAGGCAGCATTGCCGGCGATAATTTTGACATTAGTCCTGCCTGCTTCTTGTGCCTTTTTCGCTGGATAGTAACTGATGTCTCTTTGTGTTTCCACACCTATATAAGCTTTGTCAGGATTAAGTTCGGCCAGCCCATTAATAAAGGCTCCCTTGCCGCAGCCAATCTCCAGCGCCAGTGGCTTACCAGCAAACATTTCCTGCCAATGTCCCTTATGTGTTTCAATATTATCGAGAATGACATATTCATCTTTTAATTCCAGGATAGCATCGCTTATCCATGCTTTTTTTCTTAGTCTCATTACAAACCACCTTTTAAACAGTCTCGCTTCTGTCCCGAGGACAAAAAGCATTTACCATCTCATTATATAACAAATACATGCAAAAAAGAATTCAAAAGAGCCTGCTTCCTTGTAGTTTTTATGATACGGCACTATTGATGATATGTGCGGCGGTCACAAAGAGCTACTTGTACTTTGATATTTGTGGTGCTCGTGACAAATCAAATTTCATAAAAAAGGCACAGCAGATTATTTTGATTCTGCTGTGCCTTTTGGCTTTAAATTTAGTTGCTGCTATTATTCTTCATCTTTAGGACCCAGTTCATATTTTTTCAAATAGCGATATAAAGTTACGCGGCTGACATCCAACATGCCGGCAAGTTTGCTGATATTGCCGCCAGCTGATTTCCAGGCAGCGATGAAAGCATCCTTGTCATATTTCCAGGATTTTTCCAAAGTGCGGTCGCCAGGTAATTTGATGTTATCTGCTTCAATGATACTGCCAGGAGTATGGAAGAATGCCTGTTCAATAACACCTTGCAATTGTTTGATATTACCGGTCCAGCTGCAGGCAGTCAGGAGCTGCAAGGCTCTGGCCGATAAACGCTTAGGCGGCAGGCTGTGCTGTGCCGACATTTCAGCAAGGATATGGGTAGCAATAACTTCAATATCCTTGACCCTTTCACGCAATGGCGGAACACGAATAACAGTGTTTAGGACCAATTCGTACAACTCTTTGGAGAACAAGCCTTTGTCAGCAAGCCTCTTCAGATTGGAATCGCAAGCTGCAATCACGCGGATATTGAGTTTTTTTCTGACGCCGGTTTCTTTATTAACGATACCGTTCTTCAGCGCATCCGCAAGCTTATCGCCCATTTCAACCGGAAGTTTTTCGACCTCATCGAGGAAAAGTGTTCCGCCCAAAGATAGTTCCAATTTACCGGCTGTCGGCTGATTTTCACTGTCTATAGAACCGAAGAATTCAGCTTCCAACTCGGATATAGGCCCATTATAGCATTTCACAACGATCAGAGGGGCGGCGGCACGCGGACTGGCCTGATGAATACCATGCGCCAGACGCTGCTTGCCTGTACCAGGCTCACCTTGAATAAGAATGTTGTTATCGCTGCGCGCGATACGGGAAGCTTTATGCTGCAGAGCCAGGAATTCGCTGGTCTCACCTACCATGCTGTACAGGCTGTAGCGAGAACTATAACCGGTGGCATGCGCAATAGTCGTTTTCAAATCTTCGATCGACATCGTCAGCACCAAGGCACTTTCAACATCATTACCTGCTTTAACAGGTAACACAGTCGTAATATCTTCATAGGTCCGATCCTGCGTTATCCAGGTAATTTCACGGCGATGCGTAGGTGAACCTTTTAAGGCTTTCTTAATAGGAATGTGCTCATAGTTAAGGAAGACATCTTCCATTTTTTCTTTGCCTTCCAAACGACCGGTGGCATTGTTATTGCAGTATTTAACCTTTTCATCTTTGCCAACCCAGTAGACGGAAACAGGCAATTCGTTCATGGTCAGCTGATAGATGTTCCAATATTCCAAAAGGCACAGATGCTGCTCAATAGCATATTTCATTGTCAATAATAAGGAAAGCAGCATATCATAAGGCAAATCGCTCTGGTCAAGTGAGAAGAAAGAAATAATGTAGCGTATCTTGCCGTTCACGCAAACAGGAGCACTGCAGGCATCGCCTGAATGGCTGTCTTTGATCCACATTTCCGGTCCAAACATCAGGAAAGGCACATTATGTTCTCTGGCAACACTGATGCTGGAAGTTCCTACATCCTCTTCCAAAACACGCATACCTTGAATGTCTTCAATTACTCTCTGAAAGAAAGGCAATGCATAATTTTTTATTACATAACCATCTTCATCGATCAACAGCATGCTTAAATTGTGGACATTAAAGTGCTGCTTGTTCTGTTCATACAAACCATCTACGTATCTGACAATAAACTCATGAGCCTTCTGGTGTTCAACAATTTCTTCCTTGCTTAGCTTGTTAAGCTTCGGCATAGTTTCATGGGGCAGTTTCATAGCGGCGCAGCGTTGCCAGGATTCAGCTACCCAAGGGTGCACGTTCGGGTCAACAATGCCCTCCTCCATGAATTTTTTATAGTAGGATGCCAGTTTCTCTTTATTTCTTCTTTCACGAATCATTCTACTTTACCCTCCTCATTTTCCATCAAAATCATTGCCGTATATTATTCGACACATTTTTTATAATTCCTACAAATAATTTGGCAGAAATATAAATTTTGTTACATTTATTTGGTTAAATTGCTGGAATCTGCTAAAACTCGGCGTGCTCCATAATAATGTTCACTCCAATATTTTTCCTTCAGGCTGCTAAGCATAACTCCGTGCGAGGAAGCATTCCAGAATTGATCTTTCCCGGCATAAATGCCCACATGCGAAGCGCCAGGTTCATAAGTGGTAAAGAAGACCAGATCACCTTCCTTAAGATCCTTCTTCAGTACGAAAATTCCTTCCAGGCACTGTGCATCAGCCAGCCGCGGCAATCTCGCCTTGTGCTGGCCAAAAACATATTGGACATAGCCAGAACAATCAAAAGCTTTCGGTGTCGTTCCGCCAAATTTATAGGGAACACCCTTGTATTTAGCTGCCGTAGTAATAATCTCCTTACCACTGATGCCGCGTATACCTTCCTTCTCGAAAGCAGCCTTAATAACTTTTTGATAAGTAACATCATCAAGCAAACCTGTTACTTTCAACTTATTCTTCTGTTGAAAGTCTTTCAGGGCTTTTTCTGTATCCTTGGAAAAGTTACCTGTAATTTCCGTATTGATACCGACAACATTCAGCTTTTGCTGCGTCACCTTCACCTTCCAGCTTTTATCGCCAACCTTGAGCGGTACAGACGCCGCCAAAACGGTTTCCGGCAATACCAGGATGAGGAGCGCAAGCGCAACAGCCATGCATAGCTTTTGTTTCATCCATGGCCACCCCCTGACTCAATATCTTGTGTTGTTGTAAACGTCCCAATCCTTCCATTTCCCGAGCTCACCCGCTGCCTGTGCAATTTGCCCGAGCAGCCTGTCTTTGTCCTTCGGCAAAGTTGCCGCTAGTTGCACATAGTTGGAAACATGATTGCTGCGGAAAAGGCAATGGCCTTCCGGCGGTAATTCTACCAAAGAAATTATTTTATGTAATTCGAGCATAATACCTTGTGGTGAAAGTGGTGTGAATTCCCCTTTTTCATACTGGTCAAGCAGTTCGCTGCCCCGATAAAGCATCAAGGTAAGAGCGCTCAGCATATTGGGTTTAATTTCATTGATTGCTCTTGCTGTTTCTCTCGCATGCCTGTCAGAACCGTCGGCTCCTGCCAGGCCAAGAATAACCATCAGCGAAAGTTTGATACCTGCCTCTACAACGCGTTTACCGGCTTCAATAGCTTCCGGCCCGCTGACACCTTTTTTGACTGCCTTCAGAACAACATCATCGCCGCTCTCCATGCCATAGTAGAGCAATTTCAAGCCTGCTTCCTGCAGCTGCTTCAGTTCCTCAACGGATTTGCGCAAAATATCCTGTGGTGCGGCATAAGAAGATACCCGCTGCAGCTTAGGAAATGTTTCAAAAAGTGCACGCAGTATTTTCAATAGTTTTTCTGTGGAAAGAACAAGTGCGTCACCATCAGCTAAGAAGACTCTTTTTACGTTGTTCCTGCCATAGTGAGCCGCCAAGGCAATCTGCCTGGAAATTTCTTCATCGGTACAGGTCATAAATTGCACATCTCTGTACATGTTGCAATAAGTGCACTTATTATGTGCACACCCTCTGGTTACACGCAAAATAAAACTATTAGCTTCACTGGGCGGTCTGAAAACCGGAGTATCGTAAGAATCAAAAAACATCGTTCATCTCCTGACTTTTAAAAACAAGTTTCTTTTACTTGTAATATTTTACAATAAAATAAGATTTCGTTTCCAATAAGTTACTTATAATACACTTTACTGTAACTATTATATAACATTTTTTGTAAATATTGATTTGTGAGATTGTGAAATAATTGTAAAATAGACAAACATTACAATTTTTTCATTTTTGTATATTTTTTTGCTCATTTATGCCTTGCTTTTTCTAATAGCGTATAATACAATTTAGATATTCCCTAATAGTATATGCTATTTATAAGATAAATGAGGTGAATTTCATGTTCCCCCGTAAAGCCACCTTCAAATGCGGAACGCATATCCCGGCAGATAAAGACTTAACGAACGGACTTCCTATTATAAAAATGGAAGCGCCCGAGTATGTCTATCTGCCTTTTTCTATGCATATCGGCGCTCCTGCTAAACCGGTTGTCACTGTAGGTGAAAAAGTCAGACTTGGACAACTTGTAGCAGCAGCACAAGGCTTTGTCAGCAGTAACATCCACGCCAGCGTCAGCGGTACGGTTGTACGTTTTGAAAAACGCTACCTGCCAAGCGGCGGTCTTTCTGATTGTATCGTTATCAAAAATGATGGTCTCGATACTTTGACGGACAACATAGGCCATTGCAGAGAACCGGTTGCTGTAACTCCTGAAAACATTCGGCAGCTTATGTTGGAGAAAGGTGTCGTCGGCATGGGTGGTGCCTCTTTTCCTACTCATGTCAAATACGCGCCACCGAAAAATGGTCAGGCAATTGATACCGTTATTATCAACGGTATTGAGTGTGAGCCTTATATTACCGCTGACCACCGTATCCTTTTAGAGTATGCCGACAAAGTTGTTCGTGGTTTGAAGTACTTCATGCTCGCTGCGGCAGCTCCAAAAGGAATAATTGCCATTGAAGACAATAAGCCAGACGCCATAGAGCTTCTGACAAAGCTTACCGCTAAGGAGACGGATATCTCCGTAGTAGTGTGTAAAGAAAAATATCCGCAGGGCTCGGAAAAACATTTGATTTATGCCGCAACCGGCCGTACCGTTCCCGATAAAGGCTTGCCGTCAGCAGTCGGTGTCATTGTCGATAATGCCGGTACTGCCGCGCAGACTACTTTAGCAATTGAAAACAACCTGCCATGCTTCGAGCGGGTCGTAACTGTCAGCGGCGATGGCGTTGAAAGGCCCGGCAATTACCTGATCCGGATAGGTTCACTTTACAGCGATGTCGTAGCCAAAGCTGCCCAGGGCCTCAAAGATGATTTGTCCAAAATATTATGCGGCGGCCCGATGATGGGTTTTGCCCTTGGCTCACTTGAATACCCGGTACTTAAAGGTACCACAGGAATTTTATTCTTTACTCATGATTCTGCTTTAGCTGTTGTAACACCTGAGCAAAACTGTGTACGCTGCGGCAGCTGCGTGGATGTCTGCCCCATGTTTCTGCAGCCGACAGTGATTGTTAAGGCAGTCAAACGCGAAAAATGGCTGGACGCTGCCTCTGCCAATATTGCCTCTTGCATCGAGTGCGGTTGCTGTTCTTATATCTGTCCCTCCCACATCCCTTTAGTGCAATATATCAGGATGGGCAAGCAGTTTATTACGACCGACGGTACCGGCGGACATAACCCTTTATTCCAGGCATAAACGAATATTTATGATAGAAGAAGCTTACATAATAATTGATATTTGCTTCTGAGAAAGGAACTTTTCTGATGGATCCGATTAAAAAGCCTTCTCCCATACTAATAGTTTCGTCATCACCACACATCCACTGCGGCGATACTGTCAGCGCAGCCATGCGAGATGTGTTGTTGGCATTAGCACCGACAATCCTTGCGGCTGTCTGGTTCTTCCGGCTGGAGGCTTTGACGGTCATCTTAGCCTG
>CAYTOV010000047.1:0-10003 GCA_964439485.1 uncultured Acidaminococcales bacterium
TTTCGTCAATCATACTTCAAAAACCTCCCAAAATTTTCCTAGTCTAAGAAAAACAAAAATCCCTTTCCGCTCTAGCAGAAAGGGACGAGATAACCCGCGGTACCACCCTGTTTGTCGGTATTAACCGACCACTTTGAAATCTTTAACGCAGACCTGCGTCCTATGTTTGCACATAGGCTCCTTCGCGGTGAGTTCATCTTTTTTTATGCATTGACTCGCATCAACCGTCAACTTTCTGCAGCATAACAGCAAGACTAGTAGTCCACTTCATTGGATTTATCGATAATATCATATTCATATACTTATTTCATAATGCTTTGTCAGCAAAGAAAAACTACCTGAAAAAGCACTTACAAAACATTATATCATAATTTTAAAAGCTTACAAGACGTTGCTTAATTTTCGATTTAAAAAGCTATTAAAAATAATTACTTTTAAAAAACCACTGTTTCTGTTTCCATTAATTTGTGATATTGTTAAGTTAAGAAAAAACGGGCTCACAACAGTCTTCAATTTTTGCCGATAATCCTGCACAAGATTTCCTTATCAAACACAAATAAGGAGGCGCTTTATGTTCAGTCCACAAATTACAGCAATATTAAAGAGGCAATTGTTCTTCCTTGGCACAATATGTGAAGGTACGCCTAGAGTCAGACCGATGCGCCCATTTGTTGATGCGGAAGACAACATTTGGCTGATAAGCTATAAGGGCACTGAAAAAAATAAAGAGATAGAACTCAACAATAAGGTTGAACTGTGTACCGTTGATAATAATGATGTTCTTCGCCTGCAAGGCTTTCTTTTGCAGGAAAAAGATATGCGTTTGGAAGAAATAAAAGATGTACGCCAGCAAATTTTTGAAAGTCTCCCACATAACAAAGATTTTTTTAAAGATGCCGCTGATACCAACATGGTTATCTATAAATTAAGCGTTAGCAACGTAATATTTCGCAGCTTAGGTAATGCAGATATCTCCGAGCTGCATTTTAAATTATAAAAGATTAATCCTGAATTTCCTGTTTAAATTAGTTCACTCGAAAGAAGTCTAAACTGATTTCAAGGAGTCAATTTAAATGAAACAAACATCCGAAAAATATGATTCTCATAGTAAAAAATGGCTCAGAAGATTTTTTGTGCTGCACTTTATAATCGACATTAGCATCGCAATGCCTTTGTTTATTGCACCTATATTTTTTTTAGAAAGTTTAGGCTGGCAGGAAATTGATCCTGTTGCAGCACGATTAGTAGCGGCTGCTCTATTTGGAATCGGCATTGAATCTTACCTTGGTAGAAATTCCAGTGGTGAAACAATGGCAAATATGCTCAACCTCAAAATCATATGGTCTTTATCGGCAATTATTGGTATTGCCATTTCAATATCTGAAAGCAGTTATGGAACTCCTTTTTCATTAAAAATTATTTTAGCTGTTTTCATTGTTTTTAATTTACTATGGACTTATTGGCGCATGCATTTGAATAATGAACGTTATTAAGGAGTCTGATCAATTCTAAAGCAAAACTATTACTACAAGCTTCAAAAATTACAAGAATTCTCAAATACAGAAGGGGCATAACAAGTGAAACTATACGCTATCGGGGACCTGCATCTTTCAGGCAATCCGCCGACAAAACCAATGACGATTTTTGGTGAACACTGGAATGATCATTGGCACAGAATAAAAGCATCATGGTTGTCTTTAGTAAGTGCTGAAGACACTGTCATATTATGCGGTGATATCTCCTGGGCCATGCATCTTGACGATGCTCTTGCTGACCTCAATGAAATTGCTGATTTGCCAGGCAAAAAAATTATACTCCGCGGCAATCACGATTACTGGTGGAGCACCGTCAAAAAAATGAGCAATGCCACCAACGAAAACTTTCTTTTCTTACAGAACAACTTCTTTGCCGTTGGCAGTACAGCTATTTGTGGAACTCGCGGCTGGAACCTGCCGGGCAATGAGTTCTTTACATCTGAAGATGAAACAATCTACAAACGAGAATGTCTCCGTCTGGAAACCTCACTGCAGCTTGCCAGTGCAGCTGGTTTCTCCGATATAGTTGTAGCACTGCATTATCCGCCGCTCTATCTAGGCATCGAAGAATCTGGTTTCAGTGAGCTTTGCGAAAAATATCAGGCAAGAACCTGCATCTTCGGACATGTTCATGGCGAAGATGCCAAAAATGCTTTCCAAGGCTTAAAAGCAGGGACCAATTATCAAATTGTTGCTGCCGACGCCGTAGATTTCAGCTTGCAAGAAATATAAAAAAGAATAAAAAAAAGCGCAGCAAATAAATTTTGCTGCGCTTAATTTTTGTAATTTTTACATGCCCTTATTCAAGCTGAAAGCATCAAGGGTATCATTAATCTTTTTAGCCAAGCTGTCAGGAAGGCCTTCGATATTTATGTTCAGGAAGCCACGCACAATAATCGCCGTTGCCTCTTCCTCACTCAAGCCTCTGGCCATCAAATACTCGATCTCTTCCGGTGCAATACGCCCCACTGCCGCCTCATGGCTGAGTTCCGCATTACCGGTATGCGCATCAAGCTCTGGTATGGCATAGATACGTCCCTCATTGCTGAGCATCAGACCATTACATTCAAGATGTGCGCGCACACCCTCAGACATACCAGCCAGCAAGCCGCGGTTGATAATAGTGCCGCCGGTTGATAATGACCGCGTAATTATTTCCGCTCTGGTTCCGGGAACCTCCAGAATAGACTTGCCGCCTATATCGAGATGGGAACCCTTCGGAGCAACTAAAATGGAATTCAGCCTTGCTACAGCACCTTTGCCAACTAATCTTGTAGTTGGGTACATTTGCACATCTTTAACACGTTCCAGACAAACATAGTTAGAGGTGTACTGGGCATCTTCACCGACAATAGCGACTGTACGCGGGCGGACTGCTACATTTTCACCCCAATTATGAATCATGGTAAAGGATAGTTTAGCACCCTTTTCCACAAAGAACTCGCTGATACCAATATGCACGCCATTTTCAACAGAAGGATCGCTGGCACAACCGGAAATTATATTGAGTTCGGCACCTTCTTCGATAATGACTACGTTATGCACTCTTTGCAGTTGATCTTCATGCCCGATAAAAATGCAGGCTTGCAAAGGAGCACTTATTTTGTGCCCTGCACGCACCCTGATGAAATAACCCTGCTCTCTTTCCGTTGCTGTTTTCGCAGTATATTTATCAGTATCAGGGGCAACTGCTTTCCACCAATATTTTTCAACAAGCTCTGGATGTTTTTTTGCTGCGTCACCAGTATTCATGAGCTCCAGGGGAGTCTCTTTATCTACTTCAACCTGTACCGGCGTATTGTCGACCTGGATGAAAGTAGCACTACGGCCTTCTCCGTCAAGTTCTATACCTACTTTAGCAAGTTTTGATTTACCGCCTGCTGTCAGATCTTCGGTGCTTTTGGTTCTGGCCTCATCATTATCGTCGTATTTACTTAAATCAATATCTTCACCATAAAGGGCTTTTTTCTCCAGTGCTGCTTCCAGCTTTTTCTTGTCAGCCATTATAATCCACCTCCGCAGCCTTTATTGATGCAGTGTTCATAACCTTTTTGACAGATACAGGAAAACATCTCCATAGGATCTCCGCTGCAGGATAATGTTCCATCGAAAAGTATATGTGCTTTGGTAGCTGGAATATATTTCAAAATATGTCCGAGGTGTGTAATAATCAAACCGGAGTTTTGGCTTTCTTCCAGTGGATTTGTCTTGCCAGGCAGATTACCGCCGAAATGCGGGCAACAGCCTTTTTCACACTGACAGCCTTTACCGGATAGGATATATTTTGCCGCACGGCCAACTAATGCTATATTCTCTACGTCGACACCTGACTCAGGTTCATCCAACAGTAAAAGTTCAGGCTTTTGTGCCATCAATTGCAACAATTCCGACCGTTTGATCTCACCGCCGGAAAAACCATCATTAACTGAACGGTCCAGGTGCTCGCTCAGCCCCATCCAATCAGCCATAATTTCTGCTTCCTCAGGAGTTGCTCCACAAATCTGCACCATTTGGCGCAAACTCAAGCCTCGGATCGTTGGCGGCCGTTGAATCATAACGCCAATACCTAGCTTAGCTCTTTCATAGAGCGGCATCTCGGTAATATCCTGGCCTTTGAAATAGATCTTTCCTTGCGTTACCTTGTAGCGTTCAAAACCCATAATTGTTCCAATTAAAGTAGATTTACCGGTCCCATTAGGCCCATACAGCACATGTACTTCACCTTTTGGTATATGTAAGTTAATATCATGAAGAATAACTTTATCATTAATAGCAATGGATAAATTTTCAATTCTCAGCATATAAAACTATTCCTCCTTTCGCTTGTTACTCAAAGTATACAATATCGCTTAGGATTAGTCTACCTGATAGGCCTGTTTTACTTGATTTTTCATACTGGAAATGCCTCAGGTAATATAGTATAATGTTTCAAGACCCATCCGGCGGGGGTGGGTAGAGGAGGAAGCAAAATGCTTAATACAGAAACAGAAAAAGCAATTCTGACAAGACTAAGAACTGTCAAAGGTCATATTGCCGGCATAGAACGCATGGTTGAAAACAAAGAAAATTGTGCTGACATCTTGGTGCAAATATCAGCCACCCGCTCAGCTATCGAAAAAATTGGCATTTATCTTCTGGAAAACAATGCCAAAGACTGCCTTTGCGGCGAAGCAAAATCAGCGGAAGAAAAAGAACACGTACAAAAAATTGTTAAACAGATTATTTCTTTCTTGAAATAACAGAATTCAGGAGGCATTATGCATCAATATCTTTTTCACATTGGAGATTTTCCTGTCCGCATGTATGGGCTGGTACTTTGCATGAGTATTTTTCTGGCAACAGGCGTTGCTTACTTTTTGGCCAAACAAGACGGACGTTGGCACACGCATGTAGCTGATATAGGTATTTACGGAGGTTTTGCCGGAATTATCGGCGGACGTCTGTGGGATGTATTCTTTTTTGACTGGGATTATTACAGCCATCATCTTTTGGAGATCCCCTTTGTCTGGCAAGGCGGCATGGCTGTCCAAGGTGGCATGATAGCAGGCGTATTGGCTGGTTTTGTTTATTGCAAAAAGCACAAAATTGATGCTGTCGCACTTTTGGATATCGTTACACCTGCCTTGATTATCGGGCAGTCTATCGGTCGCATGGCCAATCTTTTAAACGGTGATGCTTTTGGCTCACCAACAGGTGGTAACTTCGGCTTGGTCTATCCGGAAGGTACTCTTGCCTACAGAACTTACGGAAGTGCCCCTCTCTGGCCAGCAGAAGTCTGGGAAGGACAGCTTGATATTGTAATTTTTGCTTTACTGCTGCTTTTTCGAACTACCAATCATGCACGCGGTCAGGTAGCACTGCTTTATGTGATGTTATATTCCGCCGTACGTTTTGGTTTGGAAATGTTACGAGGCGATTACACGGAACCTTTCCTTTTCGGTTTGAAATCGGCACAAGCGACAAGCTTAGCTTTCATTATCGTTGCCGCTGTTCTCTTCGTATGGGTAGGCCGTAAAAAGCCTGAAGAAGATCCAAAACCCGTTTCCAAGAAAAGAAAATAATTGATTTGCACGAAAAAACAAGACCTGAGTTCCTTCGAACTCAGGTCTTATCTTATTTCAGGATTAAACCCACAGGACAGTGGTCGCTGCCCATAATATCTGTATAAATCAGACTATCTGATATCCTATCAGCAAGACGATTGGATACTACAAAATAATCAATTCTCCATCCGGCATTCTTTTCTCTGGCTTTAAACATATATGACCACCAAGTATATATCCCTTCCTTATCAGGATATAAATAGCGGAAAGAATCAGTGAAGCCTGCTTCTAACAACTCCGTCATTTTAGCTCTTTCTTCATCCGTAAAACCAGCATTCTTATGATTTGTTTTAAAATTTTTCAAATCTATTTCTTTGTGCGCAACATTGAGATCACCGCAAATAATTACAGGTTTTTTCTCGTCCAGTTGTTTGATATAAGATCTGAAAGCATCTTCCCATTGCATGCGGTAGTCAAGCCGGGCAAGTTCACGCTGCGAATTGGGCGTATAAACATTTATAAGATAAAAATCATCGAATTCTGCTGTAATAACCCTGCCTTCCTGGTCGTGTTCAGCAATTCCTATATCATAGCTGACGCTCAGAGGTTTTATTTTAGTAAATATCGCTGTGCCGGAATAACCTTTTTTCTCAGCACTGTTCCAGTATTCTTCATAACCGGAAAAGTCAAACTCAGCCTGCCCCTTTTGCATCTTTGTTTCCTGTACACAAAAAATATCTGCTTCGGAGTTGGCGAGAAAATCTTGAAATCCTTTGTTCATACAAGCACGTAGACCATTTACATTCCAAGAAATCAATTTCATTTTTTACTTCTCCTCATTTTTCTTTTTCTGATATTAAACCAAACATTCATTAATAAAATTGCACCGACAAACAATGCTGCCATCTGCCAGCTTAAATATTTCATATAATCCAGATCAACAACCATTCCTAAGATAGCCGTCAATACTAAAACTAAGCCAAAATTAAAATAACCTGTTCTCGTCAATAAGAGGCCTTCTTTTAAAAAGATACCTCCCAAAATAAGATAATAAAAGGCAAACAGAAAAGCTGCATATAAAGGGCCGGCAAAAGCAGTTACTGCCAAAGAAGCGCCTATGAAGACAACTAAAGGCAAATAGAAAAACAATTTATAAGACCGGCAGCCGAAATCTTCCTTAGCAAAAGAAGCAAGAGAGTAAAGCCAAGCCAAACCGGCACAAATAAAAAACGCAATCAAATAAGGTCCGTTTTCAAAACTTGTCTGCCAAAAATATGGCACCAAAAGATGAACACCTACTAATAGTGAACTTGCTTCGCCAAAGCCAACAAGAACTTTCTGTATTATCGAATCGTCACTAAATTGTTTGGCCCATATTGATATTAGCGCCAGCCAAACTACTAGCTTCAAACCAGAAAACAAGCAAAAAGGATCCCATGCCACGCCCCGAACCAAAAGAGCAAAGCTTACAATAAGCAATATTCCTATAGTTACAGTAGGTCCTTTATGAGTTCTCATTATTTTCTCAGTCCCGTCACCGCATCCTGTACTTCATCAACTTCCTTAAGACATTCGAGTAAAACTAAAACACTGTCATAATCTCGCTCATCAAGGCATAAATCAATTTTTTGCCTTAAACCCTTCTTTAATGGCAGTAACTTTTCATTAAGATTTTCATAAAACCAATTACCTGCTTCTATGATTTTTTGGTCTTCGTTTTGATCCATTTCATTCAGAGCTGCGGCAAATTTTTGCACACAACTATTGATACTTTCTATACCTTTGTCAAATTCACTTTTATCTACTATCAACCTTGTATGCCTCCCACTAAAATGTATTAAAGCCTTTAACCTTTTATTTCATTATACATTATTTTTGCCAACAATCTTTAACATTTTATTATTCAGCATAGTTCACATTTTTTTCATAGATTTGCCCTTTGTTTGTCAAATTTACGTTCTATACTCTAAACATAGTAAGAGTTACCCCCTCTTGCTATACCCTTCCCATTAAATCATCATAAACAACTTTCCCTTGAAGCAGCCGCTTACGAACCCCTCGTAGGCGGTTGTTTCTGTCTGGTGATAATCTTTCTTTACATGCAAAATCCATCATAGGCAAATAACTTTGCTTATGATGGATTTTTTATTTCATACATGATCCTATGCTATACGAACTATAAAAACTTAATTAAGTCCGAAATAATCATAAACTTGCTTTACTGCCTCTTCAAGTTTATCTGGGTGAAGATTATGCTTAGCAGCCAACACAACCATTCCTTGCAATTGATGTTTCAAAAAAGCTTCAAAGATTGTTCTATCTACAGCATGATCATCACCGTCAACTGTGCCTGTTCCACAATAAGCTATAGTAAAATCTTTGATAGTTGCTGTTTCTTTATCTAAAAAATAGAAAAGATAAGGACAGGTATCACAAAAACGCTTTACAACCTTTATCAAATTCTCGTTTATGAATGGTCCTGACTCATAACCTTCGAAACTGACAGACATTTTACCGGCATATTTTTCCGCATATTCCTTTTTCTCTCCCAGAATGGCCAACAAAGCCAGATAACGCTCGATGTCTTCACTTTCTAATTCTTCTTTTTTAATAACAATATTAATATATTTTTCCTGCATTAAATATCTTTCGATTCGTTCTCTGTATTCTTCCAGCTCCATTATTCCTCCTCAGTGCCTGCTTAGTCTTTTTTCTTAACAATGCATTCGTAGGGAATTATTTCGCCCTGTATTTCCGCATACTTGCTTTTAGCATCACAAAGTTTAACGTTCACTGCCCACATGGAAATATCTAAATCATCTTTGATATGGCGGCACTGGATATTCTTTTTATCTTGCAGCCAGCATACAAGGTGTTCGTCTTCCAGATACTTTATAAGATCATCTTTGTGCATTTTCTTGATGTTACGATCAGAAAAATAGATAGTTACCATTTTTACATCATCAATCGCCCAGCACTCAACACGATAAGGCCTTTCGTCGGAGAAATCGCCTTCCAGATAGCCTATATCACTGTCAACACAGCCTTCTTCATCAATTTCATCAGAATAATTAGCCTGTGGCTTAAAATGCGGATGTGGATATTTGATTATCAGAATGTTATCTTGCTCCATATTCAACCTCACTATTTATAATAATTTAAAATCTTTTTGCAAGTCTTTCCTAATTCTCTTTTTACCCAAGACGGGCCCAAAACTTTCACCTTGGAGCCCAGACTCATCAGCCAGCCAAAAAAGACAGGGCTTACTGCAATATCAACACAGATAATAAAATTATTGTCGTCCGCCTTTTTAATTGCAACATCCTTACCGAATCTGTCAATAACAACTCCTGTCAAAGATTTATCAAACTGCATTTCGACAGTTGTCTCTTCGCCGCCATACATACCAAAATGCTTTTGGGCATGGCTGACTAAATCAAATGATTCACTCTCCTCACAGCCTTCACAGGAAGTATCCAGGACAGTCACTTCTGCCATGCGGTCAACGCGATAATGTAAGTTCTTTTTGTGCTTGCTATTATAGCTTATCAGGTAATAATTATCATTATCCCAACACAAGGAACAAGGATTTTCAACATACTTGACACCATTTTTGCGGAATTTTTCATCTTTGTCTATCGTCCACTCCATATACTTGAAGCTGATTTGCTTTTTATTCGCAATAGCTTGATGAAGTTTGTCTACGTTGTAATAAATGCTCTCATGCATATTTTTTATTCTGTCTTTGACAATAACTTGCCTATGCAAAGAACCAGCCTGATATTTGCTGGTGCAACCTTCTAATTTCTTGATTAACTCCATAGTCTTCCTGCCAGTAATAAATTTTGAAGCTTCCACAGCGTCAACCAGTAACTTTAATTCCGGCAATTGAAAAGAGCGTTCACCAATAAAATAAGAATTGGAACGGCTTCGGTTACAGATAATATCGAGGCCAAAATCCCTTAAGGTCTCTATATCATCGTATATGCTCTTTCTTTCTGCGTTGATACCATAACCGGCTAATTTAGTTATAATCTGATTAACGGTCAGCGAATGATTTTCGTCTGTTTCCTCGAGCAAAAACTTTTGTATATACAACAATTTTGCTTTTTGGTTGATTGATTTGGGCATAATGCTACCTCCAAAAAATAATCATTGTTCTTATTATAACAAGCTCATATCTTGTCAGGAAGTATATATTAGGCAAAACTTTTAATATACCTGCTTTAAAATGTTAAAAATAAAAAGTTTCTTGGCATATCATCAAAAAATTTTGAATCAACTGCCAAGAAACTCTAAAAGCCTCACCCTAATCCTGAATTATATAATGGTTATTTATTTCTGCGACCAAAGTCCATCGGTCACTGCTGTCCTTCTTCAAATTATTATATTCTTTTTTAGGCACGATGATAACTGAATCATCAG
>CAYTOV010000048.1:0-9947 GCA_964439485.1 uncultured Acidaminococcales bacterium
TCAGGGACGACTTTCTTATACTCAGCTTCGAATTTTTCTGCAGCCATACGATATTTATCACTCATCGTAGCACCTTGCATTTCGACCATCATTGCCCGCAGGTCTGTCATGTCAGGTACCCAGTAGCTGACCTCATCGATATAAACAGGTTCACCCGGTACCATGGCCATGTTAAGACCCTTTTCGTCCTTCATAGTCTTATTCATCGCCTTAGCAAGCTTTATCATATCGGTAATTGGTATATCCGTTTTGATCATGGTTACTAGTTCTTTGACAAGGCCAGGCACTTTGGTAAGGATCTCTGTTGAAGTTATTTTTTCGTAAATAGCAGCCATAAAATGTTGCTGACGTTTTATTCTGCCGATGTCGCCTTCCTCATCACGATAACGCACATATTGGATTGCCTTTGCACCGTCAAGATGCTGTCTGCCCTGCTGCAGGTCGATTACTAAATTATCATAAGGATCTTCGTAGTACATATCCTTTTCAACATTAATATCAATACCGCCAATGGCATCAACGAGACCTTTGAAACCTTTGAAATCAATCACTACATAGTTATTGATCTGAATGCCCAAAAATTCTTCTACTGTCTGCTGCGTCAGTTTGTGACCGCCAAAAGCAAAGGCATGATTGACCTTATCCCAACCGCGTTCAGGAATTCTTACCATGGTATCGCGTGGTATTGATAACAATGAAATATTGTTGCTTTTCGGGTCAAGCATCACAACAAAAAGAGTATCAGAACGGCCTGCATCCTCATCACGCTCATCAACGCCCATAACCACTATATTGGTTTTCAGCGCCAACCTATCAGCTCGCGTGAGAGAGTCAAGAGTTACTCCGCCAAAAATTGATCCACCTGTAACATATTCATAAACAACATAACTAAGAACTAAAACAATTGCTGCAATAATAGCTATGGTTTTTTTGCCAAACTTCATGTGCACGTTTACGTCTCCTCTATTCCTATGAGTCTTAATCCTACAATTATACAGTAATAAAACTCAATCGTCAAAAAAAGTTTCCGGCAATTCTTTCTTCATCCTGCGCATGAAACTGTAGAGGATACGTGCGGTCAGACCCCAGATAACATGGCCTTCATATTCGTAAAAATACACATCATAACCTTTTCTTTGCAGCCAGCCACGTGGATGCTTCGGCAGCAAATCAAAAGGGAAATCATCTGTTGCCCTGTTTGCCAATTCCATATGAACTTTACGAGGAGTCTGCCTCATTAATTCTAAAAGCGGCACTACAAAAACTTCGCTTACTTCGGCGCAGCTAGGTTTTACTTTTGACAAATCGCCTATATTGCCAACATAAGGATAAACAATAGGACCCAGATGGGTAACCAGAAAATCAAGCTGCCCGCAGATAACCATATCTTCCGGTTTCAGATTAAGTTCCTCGCAAGTTTCTCTGACAGCTGTGTCTTGTAAACTACAATCGTTTTTATCTTTTTTCCCTCCTGGAAAACACACCTCTCCAGGCTGCCATGACAAAGATTTAGATCTTACTTCAAAAAGTACGCCGAGTTTGCCATCTTTATCAACCAGCGGCAACAAAACTGCCGCCTCTGTCGCTCTGTCTGCACTATCTATGCCCGCAGGTCTTCTGGCCAACATCGCCTGTACGTATGAGCACAACTTTCCCTCACACGGAACATTCATTTATATCCCCTCCATCCTCTAATTCTAATTTCTGTTTCCTTGTGCTATTTCCTGCCATGATTTGTGAAATAATCAAGCCATCTTATTAAAAATACACCCTGAATATTATAAAAACGCCTGCTCATTAAATAAAATGAGCAGGCGTCATTGCGCTAAAATTCATGCCAACATTTCCCAAAGCGCAAGTGCTACAACACCAGGCACTCCGAGAAAGCCAACAATCAAAGCTTTAATCACCGTTATATCAATGTGGAAAGAAAAAGCGGCACCCACAAGATTAATGAGCCACAAAGTAGCTCCACCGATAAGACCATTCCAGACCAATTTGAACGGCAGTGAAAAAAGTTTAACCAGCAATAGTAAAATCACTATCGCGACAACATAAGGTACAAAGGTTGCAAACCCTGACATTTATAAACACCTCTTACATATTTCTTCTATTTTCCAATGCCCTGGCAAGCGTCATTTCATCAGCATATTCCAAATCGCCGCCGACAGGAAGACCATGAGCAATGCGGCTTACGGTAATGCCAAGCGGTTTTAACAGCTGGGCCAGATAGACCGCGGTCGCTTCACCTTCTACGTCAGAGTTAGTTGCAATAATTATTTCTTTGACCTGCGTCTGCTGCAGACGCAAAAGCAACTCTTTAATCCTGATATTATCAGGTCCAATGCCATCAAGTGGTGATAAAACACCATGCAGAACATGGTAAACGCCTTTATAGCCACGGCTGCGTTCCATTGCCATCAAATCCTGTGGCTGTTCCACAACGCAAATTATGGAGCTGTCCCTGTCTTTTCTGCCGCATATTTCGCAAAGTTCGCTGTCAGAAAGATTATAGCAGACGGAACAAAGTTTAATCTGCTGTTTTGCAGCAATAAGCGCTCCTGCCAATTGCCTTACTTCGGACTCCGGTCTGTCAATTATATGGTAAGCCAAGCGCAAAGCCGTTTTGGAGCCAATGCCCGGCAATCGCCTCAGCTGCTCATACAAGTCAGCCATCGGTTTGATCATTCGCATAATGTTCCTCTTTTACTGATAATTACATACCTGGCAGTTTCATCCCGCCGGTTATCTTGCTCATTTCGCGTTCGGTCATCTCATCAATCTTGCGCAGAGCTTCGTTTACTCCGGATACAATCATATCCTGCAGCATTTCCACATCATCAGGGTCGATAGCTTCCGGTTTAATTTTGATGCTTTCAATTTCTTTTTTGCCATTGGCAACTATAGTCAAAGCTCCGCCACCGACAGTTGTTTCCACCGTGCGTGTTTTAAGCTCTTCCTGCATCTTCATCATTTCTGCCTGCATCTTTTGTACTTTTTTCATCATACCTTGCATATTGCCAGCATTGCCCATTCCGTTAAACATCTGTATATCCTCCTTCAAACTGCTAACCTTTATAAATTGTATCAAATAGCTTCAACTATTAAAAGGAAAATTATAGCTTTTCCAGTGTACCGCCAAAGATTTCCAACGCTTTTTTTACAGTTGGATCGAGTTCCTGTTCCTTTTTAGCTGCCTTTTTGGCAGGCTTTGCCTCTTCTACGACACAATGGAGACAAACAGCTTCTCTGGAAAGCTCCAGCATTACTTCTTCTATCATTTGTTTATAATCATGACGTTTCATCCGTTCACAGGAATAAGCCACTTTAAAACCAACTGTCAGATTTCTGCCATCAAAACCCTCTACAGAACCACAAGAAGCACAAGCATGCAGTGACATCTTTTTATCAGCTTTGATTCTTGCAAGAGCTTTGCTCCAGAGTTCTTCACCTTCCGGTATCATCTCGCCGCCAGCTCCTGTGCTATCCGTCTTCACCTTCTCAGGTCGGACTTCTTCATAGGTTGCTGCCGCCACAGCATGAGGTGCTTTAGGTGTCACAATATCAGCGACAGGTTGTTCCGGTTGCACTACCCGAGTCGGTATAGTTGTTTCCGCAGCCTGTTTCACCCTTTTGGTCGGTTCAGGCACAGAATGACCGGGCGTTACCGGTGCCGCTACCAAGGTAACCTCTTCTCTGAAATCTTTGCCGGCAAGCATTTTTTCCAGCTTTTCTACCCTTGCCTGCAGAGCCTGCAGCGAGGAGCCTTCTAATTTGCATAAATCAAAAATACATAGTTCTGCGGTTATCTTGCCGCGTACCGCCCAGCGTAATTCTTCCATTGCTTCATGGAGCCGCTGCTGAGCAGCCACAATGCGTGCTTCTGTAAAAAGCGGTGCCAGTTTCTGCAATGCTTCTTTGGTATCCGTCAGATAAATATCGCCATAATGCGGTGCTGCCTGATATAAAAGCAAAGCTCTGAGATATTCCGATAATTCGGTCAGGATTTGTCTGACATCCTTGCCTTGCGCAATCAGGTCATTCATCGTCAGCAGAGCCTGCGGTAAATTCTCTTCGCCGATTGCCCCGGTAAGTGCGCGCAGCCCTTCCCGTCCAACAATACCAAGAACAGAACGAACCGCTTCTACAGTGACTTTCGTGTCCATAACTGCACATTGGTCCAACAGGCTCAAGGCATCACGCATGCCGCCATCTGCCTGGATAGCGATCAAACGCAGAGCATCATCGTCTGCTTCGATTTCACTTTCGCGCGCAACCTTTGCCAGATGCGCTGCAATTTCCTCGACAGTAACACGATGAAAATCAAAGCGCTGGCACCGCGAATGTATAGTAGCCGGAATCTTGTGTGGCTCAGTCGTTGCCAAAATAAAAACAACATGAGCAGGAGGTTCTTCCAACGTTTTCAACAAAGCATTGAAAGCATCATTCGTCATCATATGAACTTCATCAATTATATAAATCTTATAACGTCCATTAACAGGAGCAAAAGCAACCTTTTCGCGTAATTGACGTATTTCATCTATGCCGCGGTTAGAGGCAGCATCAATTTCAAAAATATCCATAGAACTACCTTCGGTAGCCCTTAGGCAATTCTCACATTGATTGCAAGGATGGGCGCTGGGTCCCTTTTCACAGTTCAAAGCCTTAGCCAAAATTCTGGCCGTACTTGTTTTACCAGTACCGCGTGGGCCCGTAAACAAATAAGCATGAGCAATTTTTCCCGTATCTAGAGCATTAGTCAATGCTGTGCGGATATGATCCTGGCCTACTAAAGCATCAAAATCCTGCGGCCGCCAGCGACGATAAAGCGCTATATAGTCCACGCACTCACCCCTTCAAAAAGTCTTCACTAAGTATTATACAATAAAAAATTCCCCTACAATAGTTATTTACTGCAGTTAACATTGCCACATGCAATACTTATAAATAAAAAGACCACTCATAGTAGCACTAAAAGCTACTGCGAGCAGTCTAAAGATTATTTTCCTGTCGGGCCGCAGCTGCAGGCACCCCTGCGGCACACAAGAGTAACCGCTTATCGCTGCTTCCTTCCGGACCTGACGAGGTTCACAGGCTCTCATTGCGCAGGACCCGACAGCCACGGTCCGACAGAAAAATAAAAACCGCAACATTGGCGGTCAATTTTAAATGGCGGAGAGAGAGGGATTCGAACCCTCGGTACCCTTTCAAGTACACACGCTTTCCAGGCGTGCTCCTTCAACCGCTCGGACATCTCTCCGGTTGAAAAACTTTGTTAAATCATTTGAAATTAGGCCAACAAAAAATATTTCGCAGCCGTAAACCGACTGCGAATATTAGTATACTGATTAATAATAAAATTGTCAAGAATATATTGTAATATTTAAATCAAATATCATCAATTTCAGGCAACATCAAAAGCGGCCTATTAGTATTAAGCGCCAGATTCTGGGCAGTACTGCCAAGCGGTAAGCCTTTGACCAAACCGGCACCTGTCTTAGCGATAACGATCATTGATGCATCTATTTCTACGGCAATACGCTGCAATTGTTTGGAAGGAGTGCCCTTAGCAATCCTGGCAACACCGCGCACGCCAAAAATTTTCACTTCATCAGCCAGCTCATTGAGCTTCATTTCCGCCTTCTGCATCTGCTCATTCAAGTCATCAGCATTACGGCTTTTTTCAATGACATGCACAAAAACAACTTCTTCAATGTGTTCTCTTAAATTGCGTATCACATTCAAGGCAGCCAAAGATTCCTTGGAAAAATCCGTAGGTACCAGAATGCTCTTTAACAAAGGTTTGTGTTCGTCCTTTTCAGCATATATCTTATCAATAAAAAGCGGATACTTTGCCATTCTTGCCAGATCAAAGGTCGTACTCCCCAGCAGCGTGCTGCGGATAAACCCTTTGCCATGCGATGCCAGAAGTGCCAAATCAATATCCAGCTCTTCCGCAATATTGTTGATTTGCTCAATTGCCTCGCCTGCAGGCATCAAAATACTTACCTGTTCATAACCTGCTCTGTGTAAATCCTCTTCGTAGCGCTTAATCTTAGCATGAATTTGTTTATAGCTACTACTGTGGGGATCAGCGTCTTCGTCATCATCGAGGACATGTACCAGCACAATCTCGGTTCCAGTGTCAGGGCAAAGCTCAAACAAACAATCCGGCAGTTTGCCCGAGGCCGCTGAAAGGTCCGTGGCCAGTAAAACTTTGTTAAAATTATTCATATATTTCCCACTCCCAAAAATATTTTCACGATTTCCTGAGGAATAGTACTCCCAACTAATTTATCATAAGTTCGGCAAGAAATTA
Organism: uncultured Acidaminococcales bacterium; assembly: GCA_964439485.1. Lineage (GTDB taxonomy): Bacteria > Bacillota > Negativicutes > Acidaminococcales > Acidaminococcaceae > RZYP01. The sequence goes on from CAYTOV010000048.1 coordinate 6,320, forward strand.
AAAACTCCTGCTTTATTTATTGACTTTACTACTTAATTGGCTTACAGTTTAATTAAAATTAATTTATTTTAAAGGAGAAAACTATGGTTAGGCTGCGAAATATTATCATACTGCCGCTTATTTTGGTGTCAGCCTGGTTCCTTGTTACTAAATATGAATTTTTCAGTCCTTATCTTCTGCCTTCTCCTCAAAAAACATTCTCTGTCTTCTGGCAGCTTCTCCTTGATGGAACCATCGCCCGCCATTTATCCATAAGCCTGCTGAGAGTACTTGGCGGCTTTTTTTGTTCCTGCCTTGTGGCTTTGCCTCTGGGAATTCTTTGCGGGCGCAGTAAACGTTTCCATGACTTTTTCTGGCCTGTTTTAGAATTTTTGCGTCATGTGCCGCCGCTTGCGGCTATACCGCTAATAATTTTGTGGTTTGGCATCGACGAAGCCTCCAAGCTCATGGTAATTTTTCTTGCATCTTTTTTCCCACTTTTTCTTAACACTTACGGCGGCATCAGTAATTGCGACCCCAAACTCCTTGAAGTAGGCTCATCTTTGCATTTTTCAGCGTGGCAGAAGGCCCGTTATATCCAATTACCAGCTGCAGTTCCATCCATACTTGTCGGTTTGCAGCTCGCGCTTGGCTACAGTTGGCGGGCACTTATCGGCGCTGAACTCATTGCCGCTTCCTCAGGAATCGGTTACATGATATTGGATGCCGAGCAAATGTCGCGTCCTGATATCGTACTTGTTGGTATTTTCTGCATCGGTATTCTGGGAACCTTGATCAATCGCCTCTTTCTGAAATTTACTTTCAGGCTCTTGCCTTGGCAAAGAAAGGCAGGTAATAACTAATGGCGATCAAAATGGAAGCTCTGACCAAAATTTACAGTACTGCCGAAGCAAAAGTTACCGCACTAGCCCCAACGACATTGTCTTTTGCAGATTATAGCTTTACAACCATTGTCGGCAAAAGCGGCTGCGGGAAAACAACTCTGCTGCGCCTTTTAGCAGGGTTAGAAAAGCCTACGGCCGGCGCAGTCTCTTTTAGCACAAAAAATCCGGAAATCGGTTTTGTTTTTCAGGAACCACGTCTGATGCCTTGGCTGACTGTCTCAGAAAATATTGCTTTTGCCACTTGCAAAGGCGGTATGTCCAAAGAAAAACTCCCGCAGCTTCTTGCTACGCTTGGCTTGTCAGCTTTCGCAGGCTCTTATCCATCAGAGCTCTCCGGCGGCATGGCGCAAAGGACTGCCTTGGGAAGAACATTATTTCAGAACCCTGATATCATCCTGATGGACGAACCTTTTGGAGCGCTTGATTATTTCACCAGGAAAGGTTTGCAGGAGACTCTGCTTGAGCTTTTCCGCAAAGAGAGAAAAACAATTATCTTCGTTACTCACGATGTGGAAGAAGCTATTCTGCTGGGTGAGCGTGTCCTGATTATGCAAAAAGGCAGTATTACGGGCGCGATACCCGTAATACTCTCTTATCCTCGTGACCCTGCTGCCAGCGAAGTACTATCCTTAAGACGGCAAATCCTGGCAGGTCTCGAGTAAAAAACTGTAAAGGTGGTAGATTTATCTTGAAAAAATCCTTATTAATGACTTTAGTTGCTTTTATTGCTTGTGCAGCACTTGTCCTGACCGGCTGTGCTAATAAAACAAAATCAGATGAGAAAAAGGCCGCAACGCCAAGCTCATTAAAAATAACTTATGTCAAATCGCCGCTTAACATACCTTCAATCATCGATAAAAACAATCAGACCATCGCTAACTCTTTTGCCAAAACCAACACCAAGGTTTCCTTCCCTGATATCAATTCCGGTGCCAAACAAACAGAAGCTTTGGCAGCAGGCAGCCTTGACATCTGCAGCGCTTTGGGCGGTACCTCCGCAATTCTTGCCGCTTCCAACGGTGTTGATGTCAAAATCATCGGCACTTACAGCCGCGCTCCGAAAGCTTTTAACATCATGGCCAAAGATCCTGCGATCAAAACTGCTGCTGACTTAAAAGGCAAAAAGATTGCCGGACCGAAAGGCACTATTCTGCACCAAATTTTAATCGCCGCCTTGGATAAAGAGGGCTTCGCACCAAGCGATGTTGAGTTCCTTTCCATGGGCATCCCCGAATCGGTCAATGCCATGATGACCGGCAGCGTTGATGTCGCTCTGGTTGCTGGTGCGGATGTTCTGCGAGCCGAAAAAGCTGGTGCTCACATCGTAGCCAACGGAGAAAATCTCGTTGATGCCACAATCGTCATCGCCGTCAGCGGCAAATTCCTCGAGCAATATCCGGAGGCTGTTAAACAGTATTTAGCAGCGCACAGAGAAAATATTGCCTTCATGAAGACTAACAAAGCAAAAGCTTATGAATTTACGGCCAAAGAAACAGGGCTTGAGGCAAGTGATGTTGAGCTCATGGCCCCTTGGTATGATTTTGACCCGACTATTACTGGCAAAGACATCATCGAACTCGAAAAAACCCAGGATTTCCTTTTGAAAACAGGTATGCAGACCAATAAAATCGATATCAAGAAAATAATTGTCCGTTTATAATTTATTTAGTAAAAATATTTACACAAAGCACACGAAGAAAAAAATCGTGTGCTTTTTTATTATTTTTTCTTGACAGCAACGCTCCCTTTGCGATATCATACGTTTCAACAACTTAATATCGACTTCTTATCCAGAGAGGCGGAGGGACTGGCCCTATGATGCCCGGCAACCACGGTTTAACCGTATGGTGCTAATTCCAGCAGACCAAAGTGTCTGAGAGATGAGAATGTGGTGCTTTTATAATTTAGCAGCCGTTCATCTCGAACGGCTGTTTTCTTTTTTAGTCGGCCGATTACATACAGAAAAGGAGACGCTGCCTTAGCAGCATACCAACTATGAAAATAAACGAATTGTTCTCTCAGAAAAAAACCGTTGTATCCTTCGAGGTATTCCCGCCAAAACCGGATTCACCTTTTGAAACGGTCTTAGAAGCCGTCGAGGCCCTCCATGTTTTAAAACCTGATTTTATCAGCGTGACTTACGGTGCAGGCGGCTCCACACACAGTAAAACGCTTGAACTTGCGCAGCATATTAAAAATGAATTGGGTACCGAAGCCCTGGCACACTTGACCTGCATCAGCAGCAGTGACGAAGAAATCGAAAAGATTCTGGACGAAATTGCCAGCAGAAACTTGGAAAATATCCTGGCTTTGCGGGGCGATCCACCTAAAGATAGCTGCAAAAAGCTTAACAAAATACACGCTTGCAATCTGGTTGAGCGTATTGCCGCCCGCAAAAAATTCTTCATTGCCGCCGCTGCTTATCCGGAAGGCCATCCTGAAGCCGGCAGTCAAGAGGAAGATTTGCTCCACCTGAAAGAAAAAGTCGCTGCGGGAGCAGGGCTTTTGATCACTCAGATTGCTTTTGATAATGACTACTTGAAACGTTTCCATGAAAAAGCTTTGCAGAGTGGCATCACTGTTCCCATAACAGCCGGCATTATGCCGGTCTTCAGCGCCAGCCAGATCAAACACATCAGCGGTCTTTGCGGTGCGACCCTGCCGCCAGCTTTGCAAAACATGATGGAAAAATATTCTCACAATCAGGATGCCCTGCAGTCAGCAGGCATCGACTATGCCTGTCG
>CAYTOV010000049.1:0-9741 GCA_964439485.1 uncultured Acidaminococcales bacterium
GAATTAACATCAACAGTTTCCGATTCTTCTATAAGAGGACAAACAATATAAGCCTGATGTCCTTTCTTGACCTCTCTCAGCATGCCAGCATATACTTCAGGACGCTTTTCATTGGTAAAGCAAAGAGTTTCTATAGGTTTCCTTCCTGGAGGCAGTCCGCGCATAACTGACACATCCAGATCGCCGTATACAGTAAGAGCCAAAGTGCGTGGTATAGGAGTAGCAGTCATAACAAGAACATCTGGCGAAAACTCCGACTTATTAGCCAGTTTTGCTCTCTGCTCTACGCCAAAACGATGCTGTTCATCAGTTATTACTAAGGTCAACGCATTAAAAAACACTTCGTCCTGAATCAGAGCATGCGTTCCCACAATAATATCTATATCACCACTGGCCAGATCGGCTAATATTTCTTTGCGTTTACTTCCTTTTACGCTGCTCGTCAGAAGTTCTACCCGAAAAGAAGTTTGTCCCATAAACTCCGTTAGCGTCTGAAAATGCTGCTGCGCCAAAATCTCTGTTGGTACCATTATACAACCTTGATAGCCATTCTCCGCAGCCTTCGCTAATGCAAGGGCTGAAATAACTGTTTTACCTGAACCAACATCGCCTTGCAACAAACGGTGCATTGGTTTTTCATCATGCATATCTAACGATATTTCCTGCCATGCTTCATTTTGGGCTTTAGTCATTTGAAAAGGCAGGCATTCTAAAACTTTACTAACTCCTGCCCCATCTTTGCCATGTTTTATTCCTTTTTTCCCTGACTTTACTTTATTCCTGTAATAAAGTAAGCCACACTGCAATAAATACAGTTCCTCGAAAATAAACCTGTCCTTTGCTTCTTTAAGGATTCTGAAGTTTTTTGGAAAATGAATGTTGTTTAGTGCTTCTAGCCTTCCAAGCAAATTGCGCTCCAATATAATAGTTTGAGGCAAAGATTCCGGTAAATTTTTTGTTGCCAGTAATAATGCCTGCTTTACAGCTCTTCTTAAATCATTCTGCGTAAGAGAACCCGCCAAGCTATACACTGGCAAAATACCAAGGCTTTCCTGCTCATCATCTTTATCCATAGGCTGCAGCGAAGCTTCCGTAATTATGCGGGCTGTTCTACCAGGCTTCACCTTTCCAGTCGCAACTGCTTTCGTTCCAACTTTTAATTTTTTAACCAAAAATCTTTGCTGTGCAAAGAAATAAATTTCCGCATAAGCAGTCTCATCACGCACAGTAACCAAACTATAACGTTTTCCTTTATGAGAATACTTTTCAGAAATATTCACAATCTCACAGACAAAAATCTGCTTCTCATTGTTTGTTGTCAGTTCTCTTATCTTTTTAAATCTTGAATAATCGATATAACTGTTGAAACGAGGATACATATTCAATATATCACCTATTGTTTCAACATTTAGTTTCTTTAAGTCAAGAGCTTTCTTAGCGCCAATTCCTTTTAATGAAGTTACAGGTTCATGCCACCACAATAAAATCACCACCAATTCAGGGCTTTCTATTTTTTTCTTGCATTTTAGTACCAGTCTATGGTAACATACTATTGTTGAATTTATAAAGAGGTTTTGCTCTATACTTAAAGGAGGTGCGACTATGGCATGCATTTGTGAAGTTTGTGGTAAAGGTGAGATGGCCGGTTCTAATGTCAGTCACTCTAATAGACATACAAAACGTTCGTGGAAACCAAATATCCAACGCGTAAGAGCAGTTATTGAAGGCTCAACTCGTGGTGTTAACGTTTGTACCCGTTGCCTACGCTCCGGGAAAGTCAACCGTGCAATTTAATTGTTATCGTAAAAAATGAAACCAAATACCATGTGGTGGTTGGTTTCTTTTTTTTATGCTCATAAATGCTTTGGTATGATATCCTTTTTAGTAATTATAACTCATTTTCTGGTTGATTTGTATAAAAAAGCTCCAACCTTCAGAAGGTTGGAGCTTTAGTTTATTTAGCGTAATCAACAGCACGTGTTTCGCGAATAATGATGACCTTGATCTGGCCTGGATATTCCATCTCGGCCTCGATTTTTTTAGCTATGTCTCGTGCAAGCAAGACAGATTCAGCATCATCTATTTGATCCGGTTTAACCATTATACGGATTTCACGACCTGCTTGAACAGCAAAACACTTTTCAACACCAGCAAAGGACTCGGAAATCTCTTCCAATCGAGTTAACCGTTTCAGGTAACTTTCCAGAGTTTCGCGGCGAGCACCAGGTCTTGCAGCTGAAACAGCATCGGCAGCAGCAACCAAAACTGCTTCTACAGATGTTGGTTCTACGTCACCATGGTGTGCTTGAATAGCGTTAATAATCTGTTCTGTCTCACGATATTTCTTAGCAATATCTGCGCCAATTTCTACGTGTGAACCTTCCATTTCGTGGTCGATGGCTTTACCTATATCATGGAGCAAACCAGCACGTTTAGCCAAAACAACATCAACGCCAAGCTCTGCAGCCATAATACCAGCCAAATGAGAAACTTCAATAGAATGGTTCAGAACATTCTGTCCATAACTTGTACGATATTTCAGTCTGCCAAGCAATTTAATAAGCTCTGGATGCAATCCATGCACTCCAGTTTCAAATGTTGCTTGCTCGCCAGCTTCCTTAATTTTTTGCTCTACTTCTTTTTGAGCCTTTTCAACCATTTCTTCAATACGTGCAGGATGAATACGCCCGTCATTGATGAGCTTTTCTAAAGCTGTTCTGGCAACTTCGCGGCGAACTGGATCAAAACCTGAAATAATAACCGCTTCCGGAGTATCATCAATAATCAAATCAATACCGGTCAAAGTTTCCAAAGTTCTGATATTTCTACCTTCACGACCGATTATGCGGCCTTTCATTTCATCATTAGGTAAGGCAACAACAGATACAGTTGTCTCAGCAACATGATCAGCTGCACAGCGTTGAATAGCCAATGAAACTATCTCTCTTGCTTTTTTGTCAGCTTCTTCCTTAGCTTGCTGTTCCAAATCTTTAATCAATATTGCAGTTTCATGCTTAATTTCCATTTCAACGCTGCTTAATAATTCTTTCTTTGCGTCATCTGCAGTCAAGCCTGAAATACGCTCTAATTCAACAGTTTGTTTATCAAAAAGTTCGTCTACTTTTTCTTGGCTGGCCCGTAATTTGTTTTCCTGACTAATGAGATGCTCTTCCTTTTTCTCATAAGATTCGAGCTTTTTGTCAAGGTTTTCTTCCTTTTGAACCAACCTACGTTCTAAACGTTGCAATTCAGAACGACGTTCTTTATTTTCACGCTCAACTTCAGAACGCAGACGATGTATTTCTTCCTTAGCTTCCAGCAGTGTTTCTTTCTTTTTAGCTTCGCCGGTTTTTTCGGCTTCCTGGACGATGCGTGCGGCGGTTTCTTCAGCAGTAGCAATCTTACCTTCGGCAATATTCTTACGTACTAAATAACCGGCAATACCTCCAACAAGTCCCATACCGACGGATATCCCGATTATTTCAAAAATAATCTTCACCTCCAAATTCTATTTTTAGAAAAACAAATGAGGCAACATCGTAAACCATGTCGCCTCGTGAATAACATAAATAAACATTAACACGATTGGATATGTTAATTTTATCTGCTTTTGCAAAAAGTGTCAAGATAAACTACTCCGCAAAGTCGCTGTCCAACCTGTTCAATGCTTTTCTTATTATATTGCCGTTAAAACCTCTTGTCATTAATGCTCTGGCCGTTCTTGCCAAAAGGTCTGCTTTATCCAAACCGTACTTTTTATTGTTCTTCTTCTGCCAGCTTCTTGCAGTATCGACTGCTCTCTCTAATTCCATATCTTCAGAAAAAGAAGAGGTAATTTTAGCCGCCAATTCATCGCTAATATTCTTCTTTTTAAGTTCAAAGCGTAAATGATTTATGCCATAGTACTTCTTGGCAAGCCATGCCGAGTATACCTTGTCAGCATACTTGGCATCATCAAGCAAGGAATACTCCTTTAACTTACCTAGAACTTCGCTCATTACTTCCTGTGGGCAGGCGTGTTGCCTTAATAGTCTCTCTAAATCCTTTTCACTATAATCACGGTATGAGAGCCTTACCAGCGCATAATCATACGCCTGAGCGTAATTAGTTAATTGTTTCGCTGTTCTCCTCTGCATTTACGACAATACCTTCTTCTCCGGCCGGTTTAGAAACTGCAACAGCGCGTATTTTTTCATCAAGTTCTTTAGTCATTTTGGAATTGTTTTTCAAGAGCTCTTTAACGTTTTCCTTGCCCTGTCCTAATCTTTCGTCACCATAGGAATACCATGCCCCACTCTTATTTATAATGCCATATTCAACGCCCAAATCAACCAAGCAGCCTTCTAAAGAAATACCTTCGCCATACATAATATCAAATTCAGCTTGTCTGAATGGCGGCGCTATTTTATTCTTAACAACCTTTACTCTGGTACGGCTGCCAATCATCTCATTACCGTTTTTCAGCGTTTCTATACGTCTGACGTCAAGTCTGATGGTAGAATAAAACTTCAGTGCGCGTCCGCCAGTTGTTGTTTCAGGATTGCCAAACATAACGCCAACTTTTTCGCGGATCTGATTGATAAAAATAGTTGCAGTCTTCGATTTGGCGATGATGCCTGTTAATTTACGCAGCGCCTGGCTCATTAACCTTGCCTGCAGGCCAACGTGAGAATCACCCATCTCACCTTCTATCTCAGCACGTGGAACAAGTGCCGCAACAGAATCTATGACAATTATATCAATAGCACCGCTGCGTACGAGAGCATCGGCTATTTCCAGTGCCTGTTCGCCATTGTCAGGCTGCGATATCAGCAAATTATCAACATCAACACCAAGTTTGCGTGCATAAATAGGGTCAAGAGCATGCTCGGCATCAATAAATGCTGCATACCCGCCTAATTTTTGTGCCTCTGCAATCATATGTAAAGCAACTGTTGTCTTACCAGAAGACTCAGGTCCATAAATCTCAGTTACACGTCCACGCGGAATACCACCAACACCGAGAGCGATGTCGAGCGAAAGCGCACCCGTTGGAATTGTTTCTATGTTCATTTTGGCACCAGCTTCGCCAAGCTTCATAATTGAGCCCTTACCAAAATCTTTTTCAATCTGACGCATGGCAATTTCAAGAGCCTTAGTTTTATCCATATCCATACAATTACCCCCTATCTGAAAATATTATACAAACATTTGTTCGTTCAGTCAAGCTGATTGTTTAAAATTTTATTTCTGACTGCTATGATTTCTTCTGCAGTAAACTTATAAATCTCATTGCAAAACTGGCAATGCACTTCAGTTATTTCATCCTGCGCTATTTCAGTCAATTCCTTCGGGCTAAGGCCTGCCAGCATATCTATTACTTTTTCTTTGCTGCAGCGACATTTAAACTCGACCGGCAACTTTTCTTTTATGCTGAGCTCAAGGCCTTCGGCTATCTTCATGATGATTTTTTCAGGTGTGAATCCTGCATTCAGGAGTTCCGTAACATATGGCATAGACATAACATTATTTTCTAATCTGATTAATACTTCTTCGGCGCAGTCAGGCATTGCCTGAATAAACCAGCCACCGGCGGCCATTACTTTTCCTTCTTTGTCCACCATTACGCCTAAGGCAACGCTTGCAGGCGTCTGTTCAGAAGTATACAAATAATTAGTAAGGTCCGAAGCAATTTCTCCATCTGTCAAATCGCAGAAGCCATTAAATGGCTCAGCATTCGTCAAAAACCGAGTCACAGTCAAGGTTCCTTTACCTACACCAGCGCCGACATCCAACTTGCCATTTTTTAACGGCAAAAAAACGTCAGTATTTTCTACATATCCACGAACGTGTGTTCCTTCGGCATCAGCCACCACATCTCCCAAAGGGCCATCGCCGGAGAAACGCAAAGTTACGCGTTCGTTATCCTTCATGGTTGCCGCAAAAAGCAGTGCACCATTCATAGCTCTGCCTAAAGCGGCAATACTTAAGTGTGAACATTGATGGCGTTCATTAGCCTCCTGCACTAAACCAGTCGTCATAAGTGCATATATACGCACACCTTCTGCTGTTGCTTTAATTAAATAGTCTTCCATCACTTTTCTCCGTTATATATTCTTTAACAAATCAGCCATTTCGATAGCTGCCATTGCTGCATCAACGCCTTTATTTCCTGCTTTGGTACCAGCTCTTTCAACTGCCTGTTCAATGTTTTCAGTGGTTAAAACGCCAAATGATACAGGTGTTTCATACTGCATGCTTACACTGGCAATACCTTTGGAAACCTCCGCACAAACATAGTCAAAGTGAGGTGTTGCACCACGAATAACAGCACCCAGGCAAATAATTGCGTCGTATTTACCGGTAGCAGCCATTTTTTTAGCCACAAGCGGAATTTCGAAAGCACCTGGTACCCAGGCAACAGTTATATCCTCATTATCCGCCCCATGACGAACCAGACAATCAATTGATCCAGATAGTAATTTTGAACTAATAAATTCATTGAAACGCCCAACAACAATACCAAATTTCAAATTATCAGCTTTTAATTGACCTTCTAATGTTTTCATTTTTATTCCTCCATTTTTTTAAGTTTATTTTAAAACATGACCCATTTTTTCTTCCTTGCAGGCAAGGTAATCATGATTATAACGGTTGTCCTGAATTACTAAAGGTACTCGTTCAGTAACAGTAATACCATAGCCGGAAAGTCCTACTCTTTTTGCAGGATTATTAGTTATCAGCCTGATACTTGTCAATCCCAAATCAGAAAGGATTTGTGCGCCAATTCCATAATCACGCAAATCTGCAGGAAAGCCTAATTGCAAATTAGCTTCAACTGTATCATAGCCTTCGTCTTGTAGAGCATAAGCTCTGATTTTATTAGCTAACCCAATGCCACGGCCTTCCTGACGCATATAAAGAACAACGCCCTGTCCTTCTTCTTCTATCATACGTAGTGCGTTGGCAAGCTGGTCGCCGCAGTCACAGCGCAAAGAACCGAAAGCATCTCCGGTCAGGCACTCGGAATGTACCCTTACCAGAACGTTCTCTTTGCCTTCTACATCGCCTTTTATGATCGCTGCATGACAAAGGTCGTCCAAATCGTTGTCGTAGGCTACAAGTCTAAATTGACCATATTTACTTGGTAATTTAGCTTCAGCAGCGCGATGCACCATCTTCTCATTGGCTTTACGATATGCAACCAAAGCCGCAACCGTAATAAAAGTCAGATTGTGTTCTTTGGCGAACTCAATCAGTTCAGGTGTTCTTGACATAGTTCCATCATCACTCATAATTTCACAACAGATGCCAACAGGTTTTAAACCAGCAAGCATACAAAGATCGGTTGTCGTTTCCGTATGACCAATACGCCTCAAGACGCCGCCTTCGCGCGAACGCAGAGGAAAAACGTGACCTGGACGGCGAAAATCTTTTGCGCAAGCACCTTCTTCAGTGACTTTTTTAATAGTTAAAGCCCTTTCAAAAGCAGAAATACCAGTTGTGGTATCTACGTGGTCGATAGTAACAGTAAAAGCAGTTTCATGATTGTCCGTATTTTGTGCGACCATGGCTCCGAACTGAAGCTTATCCATTATTTCCGGTGCCGCCGGCATACAAATCAAACCCCTGGCAAATTTAGCCATGAAGTTTATTGCTTCCGGTGTTACTTTTTCTGCTGCCATAATCAGATCGCCTTCATTTTCACGATCTTCATCGTCTGTAACTAAAACCATTTTACCATTCTTTATGTCTTCAATCGCCTGTTCTATTGTACCAAATTTAAATTCTTCGTTCATCTTAATCCTCCTATATGAATCCATTTTCAAATAATTTATTTTTGCTTATGCCGGTGGAACCGCTTTTGCGTCCTTGTGCGTTCAGCAATCTTTCAACATACTTGCCAATGATATCAGTTTCAATATTCACACTGTCACCAATACTTTTAAATCCTAATGTTGTTTCTTTGGCGGTATGCGGTATCAGCGAAACAGTAAAACTATCATCAGTCACGTCGGTTACTGTAAGGCTTATACCGTCAACTGCGATTGATCCTTTTTTTAAAATATATCTGACTAGTTCAGCTGGAACACTGATTGTTACAAGCATCGCTATATCTTCTTTGGCCATTTTGCTAATCTTGCCGATACCCTCAACATGTCCGCTTACAATGTGTCCATCCAAACCATCCTGCAGTCTGAGGGTTTTTTCAAGATTTACCTTGTCACCATTTTTCAAAGTACCTATCGTAGACATCCTGACGGTCTCGGGCATGACATCTACAGTAAAATTGTTATTATTAAAAGCAACTACAGTAAGGCAGGCACCATTTACCGCAACACTTTCACCAATGTTAAGTGTTTTGGGAACTTTTGCCGCCTCAATCGTCAACTGATACGATTGAACGCCTCTTTTCATTGCTTTGATGGTACCCATTTCAGCTATAAGTCCTGTAAACATAACATCACCCCTTTGCCGTACATCCCGTAATCAAAAAATCGTTACCCAACGCCTTGGTTTCAACTCTGTTCAATTTTATCCCATCAGCGATTTTTAGGCAGCCCATTCCACCAATAGGGGATAAAGCTTCTTTTCCACCTATTACTTTTGGTGCAATAAAGGCATAAACGCGGTCTACGAAGCCATGATCAAAGAAATTGCCATGAACTGCTCCTCCGCCTTCAACCAAGATACTGGTAATTTTACGTTCACTCAGTTTAGTTAAAAGTGCATTCAAATCAACCTTGCCATCCGAGGTATCCACTTGCAGAACTTCTACATTTTTTAGGCTAACTCTTGCTGATAAACGTTCCGGCAAAACATCTTTACCTGCAACGATAATGGTTTCAGCCTCCCCGTCAGAAAGAACTTTTGCATTAATAGGTATTTCAAGTTTTGCATCCAGTACAATACGCAAAGGGTTTTTCCCTGCAACGAGTCTGCAGGTCAAAGACGGATCATCCGCAAGCACCGTTCCTTTACCCACCAAGATAGCGTCATAAATGCTGCGCAGAAAATGCGCATGTGTCCTTGCTTCCTCTCCTGTAATCCACTTCGAATCACCGGTGCCTGTTGCTATCTTGCCATCCAGAGTCATCGCATACTTCAAAGCGACAAACGGCCTGTTTGTTGTAATCCAATGTAAAAAGGCCTCATTTACTTCCGCTGCTTCCTTCGCTAAAACACCGACGTTCACTTCAATGCCTTCTTCTTGCAACCGCCTTATACCATTACCTGCAACCTTGGGATTCGGGTCCCCGATTGCAACCACAACTTTTTTAACGCCGGCCGCTATCAAGGCTTCGCAGCAAGGACCGGTCCGGCCATAGTGTGAGCAAGGTTCCAAGGTTACATATGCGGTCGTACCACGTGCTTTTTCGCCGGCCTGTGCCAAAGCATTCACTTCTGCATGCGGCTCACCGGCCTTATGGTGCCAACCTTCGCCAACCACATTGCCCTCATCGTCTACCAGAACAGCACCGACTAAGGGATTAGGGCTGGTCAGGCCGGTACCCTTCCGTGCCAAATCTATAGCACGCTGCATCCATCTTTTATCATCCATCGAATCAACGCCTTTCAACATAAAGAAAAACCATACACTGAACCCTTTGGCTCGGTCGTATGGTTTTAATACTCATCCATATGCCTTTTCACATCCAGACTATACTGTCGGTTTCGGAGTTACACCGAATCATGCTGTCACCAGCTCGCGGACTATACCGCCGGTAGGGAATCGCACCCTGCCCCAAAGGCTTGCTTATT
>CAYTOV010000050.1:0-9630 GCA_964439485.1 uncultured Acidaminococcales bacterium
GCGTTGATACAACGCACCGCCGCATTTATCACACATAGCTTCAACTTTGCTTGGGTTGTATTCAACATGGTAGGTTGCGCCGCAGGCTTTGCAGATGCGTCTGCCCGTTACACGGCCTACCAGTTCCTGATCAGGAACCACTATGTTAACCACGCCGTTCATTTTGATGCCCAGCTCGGTTAAAATTCCATCAAGAGCAATTGCCTGCTCTTCGGTTCTTGGGAAACCGTCCAGGATAAAACCTCTGGAACATTCCGGATTCGCTAAGCTTTCCCTGACGATCCCAATGGTAACGCTATCGGGAACGAGCGTGCCGGCGTCCATATATTTTTTTGCTTCTTTTCCAAGTTCAGTGCCTTTCTTTACAGCGGCACGAAACATGTCACCAGTTGAGATATGCGGGATTTTGTAATCCGCAATCAATCTTTCTGCCTGAGTGCCTTTTCCAGCGCCCGGAGGTCCCATTAAAAGAATGTACATATTTGTCATCCTCCTATTTCATGAAGCCTTGATAGTGCCGCATCAAAATCAGCGATTCTATCTGCTTCATAGTATCCAGAGCAACACCGACTACGATTAAGAGTGCCGTACCTCCGAAATAGACACCTTCAATACTGGTTGTCCATACGATGAGATTTGGCATAACCGCAACCAGCGCCAGGAAAACTGCACCTGCCATTGTAATTCTGGACATTATTTTGTCCAGATAATCAGTGGTAGGCTTGCCTGGTCTTAAACCAGGGATGAAACCACCATACTTCTTAATGTTGTCAGACATATCTCCAATGTTCATGCTTACAGCTGTATAGAAATATGTGAAGAAGACTATCATTAAGAGATATAGCGTTGTCTGCAGTGGTGTACCCCAAGCAAACCAACCGGCAACAGTTTTAACCCAAGGAACGTCTACAAACTGAGCTATTGTAACCGGAAACATCAGTACTGATGAAGCAAAGATAATTGGTATAACGCCTGCCTGATTAACTTTCAGCGGTATATAGCTCGTGTGGCCACCGTACATTTTGCGGCCAACAACTCTTTTAGCATATTGAACAGGTACTTTGCGGATTCCCTGTGTAATTGCCACAACAAAAACAATCATAACGATCGCAAGAACTACAAACAAGATAACGCTCAAAACACTTATTGTGCCTGCCCTCAAATAGTTGAAAATGACAGCCATGCCATCCGGCAAGCGGGAAACGATACCGGCAAAGATTATCAAAGAGATACCATTGCCAATACCTTTTGCGGTGATTTGTTCACCAATCCACATCAGGAAAACCGTTCCTGCTGTCAAAGTAATCGCTATCATCAAGATCGACCCAACGCTTGGATCATTAATAGCAACACGCAGGCCGATAGCCATGCCGATTGCCTGAATGAAGCCCAATACTACTGTGCCGTAACGTGTCAGTTTGTTAATCTTTTTACGACCTTCTTCGCCTTCTTTGTGCCAACGTTCGAGCGTCGGTACAACAACCTGCAAAAGCTGCAGGATAATAGAAGCGTTGATGTATGGAGTAATGCTCATGGCAAAGATTGAGAATTTGCTCAAGGCGCCGCCCGAAAACATATCAAGTAATCCGAATAAGTTTCCGCTTGTAAACAGCTGTTCAATCATCGCTGCGTTAACACCAGGAACAGGGATATGTGTTCCAGCCCTAAAAACTATGAACATGGCCAACGTAAAAACTACCTTTTGCCTGAGTTCCGTAATTTTAGCAATATTTGAAAGGGCTGATAACACTTAGATCACCTCTACTTTTCCGCCGGCTGCAATAATTTTTTCTTCTGCAGTCTTGCTGAAACCCATAGCTTGAACGGTAAGAGCCTTTGTCAGCTCTCCGTTGCCAAGAATACGTACGCCATCGCGTATATTTTTTACTATGCCGGTCTCAATAAGTAATACAGGATCAACTACTGTACCGTCTTCAAAGCAATTTAAACTTACAACATTTACTTCAGCGTACTCTACGCCAAATTTATTGTAGAATCCACGTTTTGGAAGACGTAGATATAACGGTTTTTGACCGCCTTCAAAACCCGGACGCTTTACACCGCCTGAACGGGATTTTTGTCCTTTTTGGCCTTTGCCTGATGTTTTTCCGAGACCGGAACCAAGACCGCGTCCTACACGGACGGAAGATCTTTTAGAACCAGGAGCCGGTGATAATTCATGCAAATTCATTTGCGGCACCTCCTTGTCTTAAGCTTCAACTTTTTCTACTTTTACGAGATGTTCAACTTTGTGAATCATGCCGCGAATAGTAGGCGTATCGTTTTTCACGACACTTGTACGAATTTTACCCAACCCCAAAGCCTTTACGGTAGCGCGTTGATCCTGCGGATATCCGATCAGACTACGGGTTAGCGTGATTTTAATTTGTTCCATCATGCTTCCTCCTTAGCCTAATAATTCTTCTACAGTTTTTCCACGCAATGCTGCTACAGATGCTGCGCTCTTCAAAGAAGTTAATCCTTGAATAGTTGCACGTACAACATTGTTAGGGTTTGAAGAACCTTGAGATTTAGTTAAAATGTCGCGTACACCAGCTAATTCAAGCACTGCACGAACAGGGCCACCAGCAATAACGCCAGTACCTTCTGCTGCCGGTTTTAGGAAAACACGGCCGGCACCAAATACACCAATAATTTCATGAGGAATGGTAGTACCAACCAAAGGAACGCTTACAAGATTTTTCTTTGCATCTTCAACGCCTTTGCGGATAGCTTCCGGAACTTCGGCAGCTTTACCCAGGCCCATACCTACATGACCATTTTCATCACCAACCACAACAAGTGCGGAGAAGGAGAAACGACGTCCGCCTTTTACGACTTTAGCAACGCGGTTGATAAATACGACTTTTTCTTTCAAGTCGGATTCTTGTTTTTCGAAATTCGCCACTATTATTCCTCCTTCTGTTAGAATTCGAGACCAGCTTCACGAGCTGCTGTAGCAAGAGCTGCTACACGGCCGTGATAAAGGTAGCCGCCACGATCAAATACTACTACTTTAATGCCTTTTTCCAAGGCTTTTTTAGCGATTGCTTCACCAACAGCTTTTGCTGCTTCGATGTTGCCGCCATAGTTTTCTTTAATATCTTTTTCAACAGTGCTGGCAGAAACAAGTGTTTCACCAGTAACATCATTGATTATTTGTGCATAAATATTGCTGAGGCTGCGATATACGTTCAAACGCGGCTTTTCTGCTGTACCAAAAATGTTTTTGCGGGAACGGAAATGACGTTTTTGACGTTTCTCGTTTTTATCTACTCTATTAAGCAAGAGTTTCACTCCCTTCCTTTAGAAATTACTTCTTGCCTTTAGCGCCGGCTTTACCAGCCTTACGACGTACAACTTCACCTTCATAACGAATGCCTTTACCTTTGTAAGGTTCAGGTGGACGAAGTGTACGAATATCAGCTGCAACCGCGCCAACAGTTTCTTTATTTGCGCCCTTAACAATGATTTTGTTAGGAGCTGGAACCTCAAAAGTGATTCCTGCAGGTGGTTCCTTAACTACCGGGTGTGAGAAGCCCAAGGTAAAGTTAATGTTTTCTCCCTGCTTAGCCGCACGGTAACCAACGCCATTGATTTCCAATGTTTTGGTAAAACCATCGGTAACACCAATAACCATGTTGTTAATCAGTGTTCTGGACAGACCGTGCATAGCACGATGTTCTTTGTCATCGCTTGGACGTTCAACAGTCAGATGACCGTCCTCAAGTTTGAGGATCATGTCTTTGTTGATTTGACGAGCAAGCTCGCCTTTTGGTCCTTTAACAGTAACCAGATTGTTTTCTATTGTAACTGTAACATTAGCTGGAACAGTAATAGGTAATTTACCAATTCTTGACACTTATGAGCACCTCCTATCTTTTAGAAGTCATTACCAAACGTAAGCGATTACCTCGCCACCAAGGCCAGCCTTACGAGCTGTTTTGTCAGTCATCATACCTTGTGATGTAGATACTATCGCAATACCCAATCCACCGAGGACTCTGGGCAACTGATCTTTTTGAGAGTAAACTCTCAAGCCTGGTTTGGAAATACGTTTAATACCGGAAATAACTTTTTCACGGTTAGCGCCGTATTTCAGGCTGACGCGGATAACGTTCTGTTTGTTATCAGCAAGAACTTCGAAATCTTTTATGAAACCCTCGCCTTTCAAGATCTCAGCAATAGCGATTTTAATCTTTGAGCTTGGTATTTCAACTTTATCGTGATGAACCGAATTTGCATTACGAATACGTGTAAGCATATCGGCAATTGGGTCAGTCATAACCATACTTAAATACCCTCCTTCCTGTCTGCTGCGATTACCAGCTAGCTTTGGTTACTCCCGGAATAGCGCCTTTGTAGCTATATTCACGGAAGCAGATACGGCAAAGGCCGAATTTACGCATGTAGCCATGTGGTCTGCCGCAAATCTTGCAGCGATTATAGGCACGAACTTTAAATTTCGGCTCATTCTTCCATTTTTCAATCAGGGCTGTTTTAGCCAAGGGATTCCCTCCTTACTTATGCGCTGAACGGCATTCCGAGAAGCCTTAATAATTCTCTTGCTTCCTCGTCAGTCTTCGCTGTTGTAACAATGATAATATCCATTCCACGTACTTTATCTACTTTGTCATATTCAATTTCCGGGAAAATCAATTGTTCTTTCATTCCGATTGCATAGTTGCCGCGTCCATCGAAAGCCGTTGGGCTAACGCCACGGAAGTCACGTACACGCGGAAGAGCAATGTTCATGAACTTATCAAGGAAGTAATACATACGATCGCCACGAAGGGTAACTTTAGTACCAATCGGCATGCCTTGACGCAATTTGAAAGCTGCAATAGATTTTTTAGCTTTGGTAATAACCGGTTTTTGACCAGAGATCAAAGTTAAATCGGCAACAGCTGCATCAAGTGCCTTGCTGTTAGCAATAGCATCGCCGACTCCCATGTTTATGACAACTTTTTCAACTTTAGGGATTTCATTAACATTTTTATAATTGAATTTGTCCATCATACCTTTGACTGCTTCGGACAAATATTTTTCTTGCAATCTAGTATTTGCCATTCATAATCCTCCTTTCCCGGATTTTATTTATCGATCACTTCACCGCATTTTTTGCAGGTTCTTGCGAAACCACCTGCTACAGCGGTTTTTGAAATACGAGTAGCTTTTTTACAAGCTGGACATACCAACATGACTTTGGAAGCGGAAATAGCTGCTTCCTTGACAATGATACCGCCTTGTGGATTGGATTGGGAAGGTTTGGTATGACGCTTCACTTTATTTACGCCAGCAACGACAACTTTAGCCTTTTTAGGCAAAGCCTCGACAATCTTGCCTTCCTTACCCTTGTCCTTACCGGACAGAACAAGTACTGTATCGCCTTTTTTTACGTGCAATTTTTCAGCAGTAGCCATGTCAGAAACACCTCCTTTTAGTGCGTAATTTTTTCGTATTATAGCACTTCCGGTGCCAATGATACTATTTTCATGTAGTCTTTATCACGTAGTTCACGAGCAACAGGTCCAAATATACGAGTGCCGCGTGGGCTTTTGTCATCTTTGATTACAACTGCAGCGTTTTCATCAAAGCGGATGTAAGAACCATCTGGACGACGTACACCTTTACGGGTACGTACAACAACGGCTTTAACTACCTCGCCTTTTTTTACAACGCCACCGGGTGATGCATCTTTAACTGCGCAAACAATAACATCACCAATATTAGCATATTTGCGGTAAGAACCGCCTAATACTCGAATACACATAACTTTCTTAGCACCGGTGTTATCACCAACATTAAGAATTGTTTGTTGTTGTATCATGGTTTTCCCTCCCTTGCTAATTTATATGAATAAGTTAGCAATTTTAATTATTTTGCACGCTCTAATATCTGAACAACTCTCCAGCATTTATCCTTGGATAATGGACGGGTCTGCACAATTTGTACGGTATCACCGATATGTGCTTCGTTGTTTTCGTCATGAGCTTTAAATTTAACAGTATGTTTTACACCTTTTTGATAAAGGGGATGCTGTACAAAACGTTCAATGGCAACTACTACGGTCTTGTCCATTTTGTCGCTAACCACTTTGCCTGTGCGAGTAGCACGTAAATTTCTCTGTTCGGTCACGAGACGATTCCTCCTTCATTTAGACTCAAAACACACTCAGGCTTTCAATTCGCGTTGACGCTGAATGGTCTTAATACGAGCAATAGACTTCTTTACTTCCCTGATTTTCATCGGGTTTTCCAATTGTCCAGTTGCCATTTGAAAACGCAGATTGAAGAGTTCATCTTTCAAACCAGCTATTTTAGTTTCTAATTCAGCTGAGGTCATTTCTATAATTTCTTTTGTTTTCATTAAGCTTCACCACCCACTCCATTTTGTTGTGCAGCGATTTCGGCTTCCAACTGAGCTTTGGTCACAAACCTTGTTTTGATTGGCAGTTTGTGGCTAGCAAGACGCATAGCTTCTTTTGCAACTTCCTCGGTTACGCCGTTCATTTCGAACAAAACGCGACCTGGTTTTACAACTGCTACCCAATACTCTGGGGAACCTTTACCACTACCCATGCGGGTTTCAGCCGGTTTAGCCGTAATAGGCTTGTCCGGGAAAATTTGAATCCATACTTGACCGCCACGTTTGATGTAACGAGTCATTGCGATACGGGCTGCTTCGATTTGGCGGTTGGTTACCCAAGCCGGTTCCAAAGCTACCAGACCGAAATCGCCATGGGCAATCTTGTTACCACGCATAGCACGACCGGTCATACGACCTCTATGTTGTTTACGATGTTTTACTCTCTTTGGTAATAACATTAGTTTACGCCCCCTTCTTGCGGAGCAGCAGGTGCTACAACTTTGCTTTCAGGAAGAACTTCACCTTTGTAAATCCATACTTTTACGCCGATACGGCCGTAAGTGGTATGAGCTTCAGCAGTTCCGTAATCAATGTCAGCACGCAAGGTGTGAAGAGGAATGCTGCCTTCACGATAGCTTTCGCTACGGGCAATTTCAGCACCGCCAAGACGGCCGCCTACTTGAACTTTAATTCCTTTTGCGCCCATGCGCATTGTGCGACCAACGCATTGTTTCATTGCACGGCGGAAAGCTATGCGGCGTTCCAATTGATTAGCAATGTTTTCTGCAACCAGCGTTGCATCCATATCAGGGGTTTTCACCTCAATGATATTAATGTCGATAACACTGTCGGTCATTTTTTTCAAATCGTTTTTCAATAATTCGATGTTGCTGCCCTGACGGCCGATAACCATGCCCGGTTTAGCAGTGTGAATAGAAATACGAGCTCTGTTAGAAGCACGTTCTATTTCAACACGGGAAATTCCCGACAAGAATAATTTTTCTTTGATAAACTCACGAATCTTTATATCTTCCAATAAGAATTTTTCATAATCTTTGTCAGCGAACCATTTGGAATCCCAAGTTTTGATTACACCAACGCGAAGACCATGTGGATGTACTTTTTGACCCACTATCGTTTCCCTCCTTCTTTTCGGGATATTATTTTTCTGCTACCGCAACGGTAACATGACTGGAACGTTTCAAAATTTTGAATGCCTGTCCACGTGAACGTGGGTGGATTCTTTTCAATGTCGGACCTTGATCAACAAACGCACTCGATACGATAAGGTTGTCGACGTTCATATCATAGTTATGTTCTGCATTAGCAACCGCAGAATGCAATACTTTTTCTATAACCTCAGAACCAACCTTCGGGGTATGTTTGAGGATCGCGAATGCTTCACCCACAGATTTCCCGCGGATAAGGTCAATTACGATACGCAACTTGCGCGGCGCAATACGAACATATCTAGCAATAGCTTTAGCTTCCATCGTGTATGTGCCCCCTTTCCCCTTATTTTAACGAAGTCGTTTTATCAGCATGGCCTTTGTAAGTACGCGTAGGAGCAAACTCTCCAAGCTTATGCCCTACCATATCTTCCGTAATGAATACTGGTACATGTTTGCGTCCGTCATGAACGGCAATTGTGTGACCCAGGAAATCTGGAAGAATAGTAGAACTACGAGACCAGGTTTTTACGACTTTTTTATCGCTAGCAACATTAAGTGCTTCAATTTTTTTCTGAAGACTTGGGTGGACATAAGGTCCTTTTTTAACTGATCTGGACACTATGTTAGCCTCCTTTCTTTATCCTGTTATTTCGTTCTACGTTTTACGATTAATTTAGAAGAAGCTTTTTTGACCTTACGGGTACGAGTACCAAATGCACATTTACCCCAAGGAGTAACAGGACGTTTACGACCAACAGGAGAATGACCTTCACCACCACCATGTGGATGATCGTTAGGATTCATAACAACGCCGCGGTTTGCCGGGCGAATACCAAGCCAACGGGAACGACCTGCTTTACCGATAGTGATATTTTCAGCATCGATATTACCAACTTGACCGATCGTAGCGCGGCAATTAATATGCACTTTGCGGATTTCGCTAGAAGGCATACGCAGAAGAGCATAGTCGCCTTCTTTAGCCATCAATTGTGCAGAAGTACCAGCGGAACGAACTAATTGGCCACCTTTACCGATTTTCAATTCAACATTATGAACCTGAGTACCAAGTGGGATATTTTTCAGTGGAAGGCAGTTACCGATTTTAATGTCGGCATCTGGACCGCTGACTACTGTATCACCAACTTTTAAATCAAGAGGTGCCAGGATATAACGTTTTTCACCATCAATATAATTCAAAAGAGCGATACGTGCGTTACGATTTGGATCGTATTCAATCGTAGCTACTTTTGCAGGAATGGCATCTTTGGTACGTTTGAAATCAATAACGCGATATTGTCTTTTGTGTCCGCCGCCTTGATGACGAACAGTCATTTTGCCTGTATTGTTACGGCCTGCATGTTTTTGTAGTTTTTCTACAAGTGGACGATGCGGCTTGCTTGCAGTAATCTCTTCGAAGGCTGACACTGTGATAAAGCGTCTCGAAGGAGAATACGGATTAAAGCTTTTAATAGCCATTTTTTTACCTCCTTAGTACGAAAATTACATTCCTTCGAAAATTGGAATGGTCTGACCTTCAGCAAGTTTTACAATTGCCTTCTTATAGTCAGAACGTCTGCCTACGCTTTTGCCCACTCTTTTGGTTTTACCAAATACGCGGATGGTGTTAACGTTTACAACTTTAACTTTGAAAATTTCTTCAACAGCTTGGCGGATTTCAACTTTATTGGCGCCAATAGCAACTTGAAAAGTATATTTATTGTCTTGCATCATTGCAGAAGTTTTTTCTGTAATGAGCGGACGAAGTAAAATATCACGAGGGTTCGCAGCCATTATGAGAGCACCTCCTCAATTTTTGCTACTGCATCCTTAGCAAGAAATACTTTGTTGTGATGAAGTAAGTCAAATACATTCAGACAACCATTAGAAAGTGATTTTACTTTCGGCAGGTTGCGGGAAGATTTTTCTACGTTTTCATCAATGCCCTCTGTAATGATAAGAGCTTTTTTATCGGCAGCTTCAAAAATATTCAGCAATGTAACAACATTTTTTGTTTTTGGAGCTTCGAAGGTTAAACCCTCCACAATTACTAATTCGCCAGCAGCGACCTTTGCGGACAATGCGCAGCGGA
>CAYTOV010000051.1:0-9398 GCA_964439485.1 uncultured Acidaminococcales bacterium
AACCTTCCTGCTAAAATACGCGAATATATTGCTAAAGAAGAGCTGACTTTAGGTCAAGTAAGACCATTATTGGTAATAGAAGATGAATCGAAACAGCTTTTGCTTGCCCAGACAATAATTACCAAAGGCTGGAGCGTTCGCAAAGTAGAGGATGTAGTCAAGGAATTCAAAGAAGGTCGCGATATTGAATCTTTGATTGAAGATGAGCCAATACAAGAAAAGAAAGAAAATGGCGCTAAAAAACCTAAAACGACCAAAATAAAAGAGAGTCCGGACATTTTTTGTGCTGATTTCCAAAATAAAATGATGTCTGTCTTAGGAACCAAGGTTAAAGTGGTCAAAAAGACTGAAACAAGCGGCAAAATCGAGATAGAATATTATTCCTTAGATGATTTGGAAAGAATTTACGAATTATTGGAGGAAAAGGCGCAAGCACTTGGGGGTTCTTTGAAAAAAATACAAAAACTCAATGTATGAGTTTTGTAAATAAAGAATGATGAACTGGTGGTCTTAGCAGAAAGGAATTATGCAATGATTGGTATGGGGACTGTTGTCAATGCTGCTGCTATTCTTGCCGGAGCGGCCTTAGGCCTGGTTCTGCGGCAGGGATTGCCTGATAGGTGGCAGGAAACAATAATGCATGCCATTGGCTTATCGGTTACGGTAATCGGTATCCAGATGGCAATGAAAACAAATAATATCATTATAGTAATAATAAGTTTAGTAGCAGGGGCGATAATTGGGGAGTATTTTGATATTGATAAGGCATTGAATCGTTTCGGCAGCTGGATTGGTGGCAAACTAACCAAAGGTGATGAAAAAAACAGCGCGGCGGCGATCATAGGACAAGGATTTGTCTCAACAAGCCTTATTTACTGTGTCGGTGCAATGGCAATTGTCGGCAGTATTCAGGAGGGTTTGACCGGAGATGCTTCTACGCTTTATGCCAAATCGATACTTGACGGGATAACAGCAATCATTTTTGCGGCAAATATGGGCGTAGGCGTAGCTTTATCAGCGCTCAGTGTAGCAATTTATCAGGGAACGATTACTTTGTTGGCTGGTTCTATGGAAGCAATAATGTCACCGGCACTTTTGGCAGAATTGACTGCCACGGGAGGCATACTGATCATAGCTATTGGTTTGAATATGCTTAAACTTGTACAAATAAGAATTGCGAACATGCTGCCAGCCATTATAGCCGCTGGGTTTGTGACGGAACTATTCGCTTTTTTCAAATAAGGAGATTAAGAAATAATGGATAATATAAATTTAATGCTAAGTGAAAATATAGCAGTTATAGTTGCCTTGCTGCTGCTTCTGATAATCGTTCAGACAATCATGTTGCTGAGAGCAGAGAAAAGAGTCAAAGGCCTGCAGGAAAAATATGATTTCTTTACTAAAGGCTCAGAAAATGTAGATATCGGAGAACTTTTGACTGAGACTTTAAGCGAAGTGCGTTCCGGCAGAATTGAAATGGAAAAATTGAACAGCCGTTGTAACGGCCTGCGGGATCAATTAAAGGACTGCGTGCAGAAGGTTGGCGTTGTGAGATTCAATGCTTTTGATGATACCGGCAGTGATTTGAGTTATTCAGTGGCGTTGCTGGATGAAAGAAAAGATGGTGTTGTTTTTTCCAGTATCTTTGGCCGCGACGAGAATAGGTGTTATGCTAAACCTATTAAGGAAGGCAAATCAGATTATCAGTTATCAAAAGAAGAGCTAGAGGCATTAAACAAATAAAATGTTTCAATAAATATGTTAAGGCAGTCCGCTTGCACAGAATTTGCAGGCGGCTTTTTTTATAAGTTGAAAAAAACCGCCCTTCAAAATTAGCTATAAGCACGTTTAAATAAAAGTCGCTTGCATTTCTTCATAAAATGAGCAAAATAGCGCCAAAAAGCAAAATAGACAAAAATAGATGAGTTGTTTTTAGGCAATCTCATCAAACATGTACATTGTTGAGGAGAAAAGACAGAATGCTGCATAATTCGAAGAGCGTCCACAATCTTTGGACGAAAGCCTGCAAAAGCAGATGAAATGTATATAATCGAGCACATTAATGAAAAACATAATAAAAAATAAGCACGATTGTGCCATCGGAATACACAAATGGAAAAAATTGAGGAATATTGTACAAACTTTACAAAAAAAGTTACTCGTTTTGTACTAAAAAGCAAAAAAAATATTGACAAAAGTGTGAAGTCTTACATATAATGAAAAGCAAGTGATTACAACAAGGTCTTTTTATCTGTAAAACTACAAAAAGTATGTAAGATTTTCCTCTTTTTTGTTTTTACAGGTGAAAACATTAATTGTAATTAAAAACGAGTAGGGAAAGAAAAGGTGAAACAAATGAAATCTTGGAAAAAAATTGTCAGTGTAGCCTGTACGGCAGTATTTATGACTTCCGTTGTTGCAGGTTGCGGCGGTGACAAAAAGAAAGATGCAGCCAATAGTAACGAAATAGTTATTGGCGCAAGCTTCGAATTGACCGGTGCAGTTGCCAATTATGGTAAATCTACATTAAACGGTGTTAGGATGGCTGTTGATGAAGTCAATAAAGCTGGCGGCATTAATGGCAAGAAAATCAAACTTGTTGAGAGTGATAACAAGTCTGAACCATCCGAAGCAGGTAATGCTGTAACAAAATTAATCAGCAAAGACAAAGCAGTTGCTATTATCGGGCCTGCTACCAGCGGCAGCGTTGCTGCAGCATCTCAAATTGTTACCGATGCAAAGATTCCTCTGATGGCACCGGTTGCCACAGCAGAGAATATTACTGTTAAAGATGGCAAGACGAAAGATTATATCTTCCGTGCCTGCTTCATCGATCCTTTCCAGGGACAAGTTATGGCTGAGTTTGCCAATAAGACCCTGAAAGTAAAAAATGTTGCTATTCTGTATGATGCTTCCAGCGAATATTCTAAAGGTTTGACTGCAGTATTCACCAAAACTTTAGAAAAGAATGGCGGCAAAGCAGTTGCCAGTGAAGCTTTCCTTGCTAAAGACGTTGACTTCAAATCTGCTTTGACTAAGATTAAAGCAACTAATCCGGAAGCTATCTACGTACCTGCATATTATGAAGAAGTTGCAAAAATCATTAAACAAGCTCGCGAAATCGGTTTGGACGTTCCAATGCTCGGTTCTGACGGCTGGGATTCTCCTAAACTTGCTGAAATCGCTGGTCCTGCTGCTCTTAATGGTACTTACTTCTGCAGCGCTTATTCCGCACAAGATCAAGAACCAAGCGTTCAAAAGTTCATTAAGAACTACAAAGCAATGTTTAATGCTGAACCAGATAACTTCTCGATCCACGGCTATGATGCTGCAATGATCGTTATCGAAGCTATCAAACGCGCTGGCACAACTGATGGTGTCAAGGTTGCAGCTGAAATGGCTAAAACCAAAGATCTGCAAGTTGCTACCGGCAAAGTTACTTATGACGATAAACACAACCCAATTTCCGGAGCTGTAATTATCGAAATGAAAGACGGCGTACAGACCTTTAAAGAAAAGATCGCGCTCTAGTCTAAAAATTTTAGTGAACTCAATCCAGCGCCGGATTGAAGCTTTCTTCGATTCGTCGCTGGATTTATTATTTTTAAGTCTATGTCACTTTGTTTTATTATGAAATTAATCCTCAAACCGATAGAGAGAGACTGGCTGATGCCACAACGGGTGGGATTGATGATAAATTTTCTTCATTAAAAACATTGGAGGGGAAAGACAAATGAAAAAAATGCATAAGGCTTTATCAGTAGCATGCATTGGAATGTTGCTGGCAACCGCGCTTACGGGCTGCGGCGGCGACAAAAAGGGGTCAGGCGACATTATTAAGATAGGCGCCAATATTGAAATGACCGGCGGCAGTGCAAGTTTTGGTAAGTCAGCACAAAATGGTATCAAACTTGCAATTGACGAAACAAATGCTAAAGGCGGCGTGCTTGGCAAAAAACTAGAACTAGTAGTTGCCGACAACAAATCAGAAGCAGCCGAAGCAACCAATGCTATGCAGAAATTGATAGCGCAAGACAAAGTAGTTGCAGTTATCGGACCAAACCTTTCATCAGCATCGATTGCAGCAACTTCGGTGAATACGGGTGCTAAAGTTCTTGCTATATCACCGATGGGTACGAATCCAAATGTAACGGTTGACAAAGATGGCAAGACAAAGGACTTCATGTTCCGTGCCTGCTTCATCGATCCGTTCCAAGGAACAGTAATGGCTACGTTTGCTAAAGATAATCTGAAAGCCAAAAATGTAGCGATTTTGATTGATAACTCTTCAGACTATGCAAAAGGCCTCGCACAGTTCTTCAAAGAAGCATTTACAAAGGGCGGCGGCAAGATTGCAGCAGAAGAATCTTATCTCCAAAAAGATACTGATTTCAAAGCAACTTTGACAAAGATTAAAGCTACAAATCCAGATATGATTTATATTCCTGGCTACTATCAGGAAGTAGGTATGATCGTTAAACAAGCTCGCGAAATAGGATTAAATGTTCCTATGGCTGGCGGCGATGGCTGGGATAGCGCTAAGCTTCCTGAAATTGCAAGCAAAGCGGCTTTGAACAACACATACTTCTCAAGCTTGTATTCACCAGATGATGACTCAAAACTGAACAAAGATTTCGTTGCTGCTTATCAAAAAGCTTACAATGAAAAACCTGACGTTTTCGCAGCTCTTGCTTATGATTCCGCACTTCTCGTAATCAATGCAATCAAGACTGCTAACGCTGTAGATACCGTGAAGATTAAAGACGCAATGGCAAAAACAGCCGGCTTCAACGGTGTTTCCGGTAACGTAACGTTCAACGAACAACACAACCCGGTTAAGAGTGCTGTTATCATCGAATACAAAGATGGAGCACAGGTTTTCAAAACCAAGATTAATCCTTGATTTTATCAGTGGGCCGTGGTTTTCACGACCCACTAAAGTTATTTTTTAGGCAGGGGGCTAAAATTTATGGATATGGGATCATTTTTGCACCAATTTGCGCAACAATTGATTAACGGTGTTTCTTTAGGAAGCATTTATGCTTTGATTGCGCTTGGTTACACAATGATTTATGGTATTATCAAGCTGATAAACTTCGCTCACGGCGATATTTACATGCTTGGTGCTTATTTCGGCTTTGTAGCAACTACAATGCTTGGATTGTCTTTCTTACCGGCACTTGTTTTTGCCATGGCAGCAGCCGCGGTAGCCGGTATTGTTATTGAACGTGTTGCGTATCGACCGATGCGTAATGCACCGCGTATCGCAATTTTGATTACGGCAATCGGCGTATCTTTCTTCTTGGAGTACGGCATGATTTTGATTGCTACACCTCAACCTCGCACTTTCCCGGCAGTATTTGACGCGACAATCTATAATGTCGCTGGTCTGGTTATCAACAGCCAGCAGATCGTTATTTTGGTCAGCGCACTGGTCCTGATGGGAGCTTTGACCTATATTGTTAACCATACCAAAGCTGGCAAGGCAATGCGCGCAGTATCTTTTGATACTGATGCAGCTCAGTTAATGGGTATCAACATCGATAAAGTCATTTCCATGACTTTTGCTCTCGGCTCCGCGTTGGCAGCAGCAGCAGGCGTACTTGTAGGTGTCTATTACAATTCCATCGATCCTCTGATGGGCATGATGCCAGGTATGAAAGCCTTCGTTGCAGCAGTTCTCGGCGGTATCGGTATTATTCCGGGCGCTATGCTGGGTGGTATCATCATGGGCATTGTTGAAGCAATGGTCAGTGGTTTCTTCTCTTCAACCTTCCGTGATGCTGCAGCCTTTGGTATCCTGATTCTGATATTGCTCTATAAGCCATCCGGACTTCTGGGCAAAAATATCCGTGAGAAAGTGTAGGTGACAGTGATGAATAATATTAGAAAACAAGACATCATGTCCCTATTGGCTTGTTTTGTCTTGTTCGTTGTTATGCAGCTATTGATTATGTTTGATATCATCGGGCCATTCTGGGAATTGAACATTGTCCTGATCGGGATTAATATCATTCTTTCAGTCAGCCTTAACTTAATTAACGGCTATACCGGCCAGTTTTCTATCGGCCATGCCGGTTTCCTGGCAGTAGGTGCTTATACAGGCGCTATTGTAACAGTTAAACTGGGCCTGCCGTTTGAACTTGCATTGATCGTCGGTACTGTTTGTGCAGGCCTCTTGGGCTTCCTGATTGGTTTGCCGACCTTGCGTCTGAATGGCGACTATCTTGCAATCGCTACCTTGGGTCTTGGCGAAATCATCCGTATCTGCATTCTCAATATCGAGTATGTTGGCGGTGCTTCCGGCCTTATGGGTATTCCACGTGAAACAACTTTTGCCTGGGTATTCTGGGTAGGCATCTTCGTTATCTTCTTTATCAAGAACTTTATCAATTCGGCCCCTGGTCGTTCCTGTCTGGCAATTCGTGAAAACGAAATAGCAGCAGAAACCATGGGTATTGATACAACCAAATATAAAGTTATGGCCTTCACTATCGGCGCTGCTTTCGCAGGTACTGCCGGCGTGTTGTTCTCTCACTACTTCTATATTGCGCATCCTGCATCCTTTACTTTCATGCGTTCTTTCGATATCCTGACCATGGTTGTTTTGGGCGGCTTGGGCAGCATGAGCGGCGCTATCACAGGTGCTGTTCTTCTAACCGGTATTTCTGCTTTCCTGGCAGAGTATCCTGAATGGCGTATGGTAATCTACTCAATCACTTTGATTGTTTTGATGCTTTATCGTCCACAAGGCTTGTTCGGCAACAAGGAACTGAGCCTCAAAATGTTTAAGTTAGGAGGCGACAACAGTGGAAGAACTGCTGAAGGTAAATAACGTATCAATGGTATTCGGCGGTCTGCGTGCCGTCTCTAACTTCTCCATGGAAATCAATAAAGGCGAATTGATCGGCCTTATCGGACCGAACGGTGCTGGTAAAACGACCGCTTTCAACATGCTGACCGGTGTTTATGAACCTACCGAAGGCACAATTACTTTTGAAGGAAATCTTGTTAACGGCAAAAAACCTTATCAGGTAACAGCAATGGGTATGGCTCGTACCTTCCAGAATATCAGGTTGTTCTCCGAGCTTTCCGTTATTGATAATGTTAAAATTGCTTACAACATGCATGTTAAATATTCTTTACCGGAAGCTATCTGGCGTTTTGGCAGGTATTTCGGCGAAGAGGAAGAAATAACTAATAAGGCAATGTCACTGCTCAAAATATTCAAACTCGATGGCAAAGCCGATGAGCAAGCAAAAAATCTTCCTTACGGTGAACAACGTCGTCTGGAAATTGCTCGCGCCATGGCAACACAACCGAAACTTTTGCTTCTGGATGAGCCTGCTGCTGGTATGAATCCGCAGGAAACTCATGAATTGATGGAAATGATCAGATGGATCCGTGATGAGTTTAAGCTCAGCATTCTCTTGATTGAGCATGATATGAGTCTTGTCATGAATGTTTGCGAAAGAATCTATGTTCTGGAATATGGTTTCTGCATAGCTAACGGAGTTCCAGAAGAAATCAAAAATAATAAACGTGTAATCGAAGCATATTTGGGCGAGGAGGTATCATAATGTTAAAAGTCGATAATATTGATGTTTATTATGGTGCTATTCACGCCATTAAAGGAGTCAGCATTCAGGTTGCCAAAGGAGAAATCGTTACTTTGGTAGGCTCGAATGGTGCAGGAAAATCGACTACCCTGCGTACTATTTCCGGTCTTTTGAAACCAAGAAATGGTTCAATATTATTTGAGGATACCCATATTGAAGGTATGCCAGCGCATAAGATTGTTGGCATGGGTCTTTGCCAGGTTCCGGAAGGCCGCCGCGTATTTGCGAATATGACCGTTATGGAAAACCTGGAGTTGGGCGCTTACCTGCGCAGCGACAAAGATGAGATTGCCAAAGATCTGGAAGATGTCTTCAAAAAATTCCCTAGACTTTTGGAACGTAAAGAACAGATTTCCGGTACCTTATCCGGCGGCGAGCAACAAATGCTGGCTATGGGTCGTGCCTTGATGGGCCGCCCGCGCCTCTTGCTTCTCGACGAACCTTCCATGGGGCTTGCACCTCTTTTGGTTAAGGAAATCTTCCATATTATTCAAGAGATCAACGAGAGCGGCACAACCGTTCTTCTTGTAGAGCAGAATGCAAACATGGCGTTGTCCATTGCAGATAAAGCTTATGTTTTGGAAACAGGACGTATTGCCCTAGCTGGTACAGCGAAAGAGCTGGCAAGCAGCGAGGCTGTCCGCAAGGCTTATTTAGGTGGTTAAATAATCACAAAGGGAGCGTGGTTTTAATGATCGTAAGAGAATTAATGACACCCAATGTAATTACTACAGAAGAAGACAAAACAATTCTGGAAGTAAGGGAGTTAATGCGCAACAAAAACATCAGGAGACTGCCGGTCGTGGACGATATCGGCAGAATCAAGGGCATTATCACTGATGGCGACGTAGGGCGCAGTGAACCTTCTGAGGCTACTACCCTTTCAAAATTCGAGGCTAATTATCTTCTTTCCAAATTAAAGGTCAGAGATGTTATGACGAAGACAGTAATTACTGTCTATGATACAGCCGAAATTGAAGAAGCAGCTAATCAACTGTATACCAACAAAATCGGCGCGCTGCCGGTCGTAGACGTTGATAACAAGCTATGCGGCATCATTACGGATAGCGACGTATTTAAAGCATTTGTAGATATTATGGGGTTTGCCAAGACTTCTACCAAAATTACTGTAGATGCTACAGACAAAGTAGGCATTCTGGCTGACATAGCCAACATTTTCAAGCAACGCGGCATCAATATTATTTCTGCTGTATCTCGCACTAAAGGGACTGACGGCGCTGAAATCATGATCCGTGCGGATTTGACACATGGCTTGGATGTGATTGAAGAAATCAGACAAGCGGGTTACACCATTAAAGACATCAGCACCGTTAAAGCTAATAACGGTAAGTGAGTCGTATATGGATAAAGTTCAATATTCAGTTGGCGATGTAGTTCGCATGAAGAAAGCACACCCCTGTGGATCTTACGAATGGGTCATCACACGTACCGGCATCGACTTCGGTTTGAAGTGCCGAGGCTGTGGACGCTTCGTGATGATTCCTCGTCCAAAGTTTGAAAAAGGTGTCAAATGCATTCTGGAATCTGCTAACCCTGAAAATATGCTTTAATATTCCTGCTGTTTTTCTATATGCCCTGCCTTAACCCCGGGATATGGTTCTTATCAAAGACCGTTGATCGGGGTTCTTTTTTATATTGTTAACAAGCAAAAGCTAATGGGGGTGCCTTGATGATTCGTACCGTACGTCCTGAGGACGCCAAAAGAATTGCAGAAATTTACAGTTGGTATGTAGCTAATACTACTATTACTTATGAGAT
>CAYTOV010000052.1:0-7388 GCA_964439485.1 uncultured Acidaminococcales bacterium
TATAAACTCAAAATCAGTTTCCCTCTCTGGTTCTGCAAACTCTTTGGACCTTTACTTGGGGGGTAACGATAGATGAAGTCAATTAAAAACCGCGCAGCAGCTATTGCAGCAACTTTAATTTTATCAGTTTACCCTCTAGCAACGGTTTTTGCTGCTGAAAATGTTACTATGAGTATTAAAGATGGCGATATCAAGGATGTATTAACGGCTTTATCAAACCTTGGTGATCAAAGCATTGTAACTGATGAAACTGTTAAAGGAAAAATCTCCATCTCCTTTGACAACGTACCCTTTGACACTGCGCTTGATTTGGTTACCAGGACCAAAGGGCTTGCCTATAGAAATGTTCACGGTGTAATCGTTGTTTCCTCGCAGGAACAAATCACCAAATATTACGGTGATGTTGCCGTATTCAAGATTAATTATGCTAAAGCAGACGATGTGAAAACTATTCTTAAGGATATTGTGAAAGGCGAAGGTGCTGGTCTGAGTGTTGATCCGATTACCAACTCTATCGTCTTCACGGGCACCAGAGCAGATGAACAAAAGGTTCGTGATACGCTGGCTTTAGTAGATATCCCGACCAAGCAGGTGACTCTGGAAGCAAAAATCATTGCTCTCAGTAATGAGGATAGTAAAAACCTTGGAATGTTTTGGGAATGGGATGTTTTGCCGCAGGCCAGCAGTTCTTCCAGTTCTGGTTCATCCTCTAGTTCCACTTCCAGCACTAGTTCCTCTTCTGGTTCTGATTCCACCTATGGTGGTGTAATACATCTTGGACATGGTTATAAGTCAAGCTTTCAGGCAACTCTAAATGCGCTTTTCACAACTGGTAAAGCTAAGATTTTAGCAACTCCGAGAATCATTACAATCCCTGGTAAAGAAGCCAGTATCTTTATCGGCGATCACATTCCCGTTCTTACAGAAAAAAGAGATAATGGTGAAACTACTACCAGTACTGAATATGTTGATGCTGGTATCAAACTCTCCTACACTCCTGTCGTTAGTAACGATAATTATATTACTGCAGTTGTTCATACAGAAGTTAGCACGCCGACTTTGATTTCAGAATTAAAAAATTACAAAATTACCAGTCGTACTGCTGATACCAATGTAAGAATGCGCAACGGCGAAACCCTTATTATTGGTGGCTTGATTAATGAAGAAGAACAAGAAACATTACGTAAAGTTCCTTTCCTTTCTAACCTGCCTATTTTAGGAGAGCTTTTCAAAGACCGTACTAAAACTAAAAACAAAACAGAAGTTATGATGATCCTGACACCACATATAACTGATGCCGGTGAATCACCAGCTATCTATAACACCGCTCTTTTAGATTCTTCGAATACCACAACCACTGATAAAAAGGTTGCTCCAGAAGTAAAAACCAACTCTGACGCTGAGGCTCAACTGACTATGCGTGAAAAAGCTGAGACAATTTTAGGCAGAGATTTACCAGAATAGTTTTAAACGACAAAATGACCATTTCAGATCAATCTGAAATGGTCATTTTTATTTTACTGACTTCGTCTTCTATATTGTTTACACCAAGAATTCCAGAAATTATTGCAGCCCCCTGTGCTCCAGCTGCTCTTACCTGCGTATAATTCTGAGCGTTGATACCACCAATGCCTACTATAGGCAGTTTTGATATCTGCCGAATTTCCTTTAGCATGTTCAACCCAACTTCAGACGCGTCATCTTTGCTATTCGTTGGAAAAACTGCACCCACACCTAAATAGTCTGCACCGTCCTTTTCAGCAGCTAAAGCCTCTTCACAGCTATGTGCAGAAACTCCTATTATTGCGTCAGGTCCAAGTATTGCACGCGCTGCAGACGGTGGAATATCATCCTGTCCAAGATGCACACCAGCTGCTTTACAAGCAAGTGCAACATCTATCCTGTCATTGATCAGCAGCGGAACATTATATTTATCACATAAGTTCTTAACTGCAACAGCTCTTTGCAGGAAGATACCGCCATCAACATTCTTTTCACGAAGCTGAACCAAGGTAACTCCGCCTTGAAGTGCATTTTCAATACAACCAAGGAAATCGCGTCCCTGTAAACAATTATGGTCAGTAACCAGATAAATACTATAGTTGATTGCAGGTTTCATTTTTCACCTTCTATTCCCCATCAAAACTATTTCAAAATTACATTTGTCTCAACTTACTCATTTGAATAAGTTCCTCGGCAGAAAGTAAATATACGGCGTCAAGCAAGCGTGTCTTAAAAGTTCCCGGCCCCTCAGCGTCTTTCAGTGCTCTAAATGCTGTCTCAGCTGCTACATTCATAGTTTGAATACCGCATAAGGCAGCCAGTAAGTAATCCTTTGATGAAGCAGCCGCACAGCCGATCAAAGTTGTAGTCATACAGCCCGTGCCAGTAACTTTTGTCAGCATTTCGACACCATTACTGCCAATAATTGTGTTCTTGCCATCGCTAATAGCGTCTTCTTTACCAGTAACAGCAAATACGCAGCCATATTTCTGAGCTGCCAGCTCAGCCAAATGTCCAATGTCACTTTGACAAGCCACCAAAGAGTCTACGCCTTTACCATGTCTGGTTTCCAATAAAAGCGTCTGGCATTCGGCATAATTCCCGCGTACAATACTCACACCGCCGCGTATTATCTCCCTAGCCGCTTCAAAGCGCATATCCGAAGCCATTACACCAACTGGGTCAATAACTATCGGTAGCCCCTTTTTACGGGCCCTGACAGCAGCTAGTTCCATGCTGGCGAACTTCACTTTATTCATTGTTCCCAAATTCAAGACAAGGGCATCTGCAGAAGCAGTAATTTCACCTATCTCTTCAGCGGCATCTGCCATTATCGGTGATGCGCCAAAACAAAGCGCAATATTGGCGCAGTCCCCTGCAGTAACATAGTTGGTCAAATGATGAATCAATGGCTTCTGTTTTTTTACATATTCAAAAATTGCTTTAAACTCTTCATTAATTTTTATATCCATCATAATAAACCTGCCTTACGGTACAAATTAACGAAATGATGTGTTGGTCCACAGCCTGAGCCAATATCCAGAGCATTAGCGATTGCTACGGATATATAAGCCTTACTTATTCTAACAGCTTCCGGCAATGATAAACCCAAAGCCAGATTTGCTGCTAAGGCCGATGATAAAGTACAGCCGGTACCGTGCGTGTTCTTGGTATTAATACGTTCACCCGTGAACCAAATTTCCTCGTTGCCATCATATAAAAGGTCATCGGCACTATCTTGCAGATGACCGCCCTTCATGAGAACGCTCTTAGCACCTAAAGCAATGATATCTCTTGCAGCTTTACGCATGTCTTCTTTATTAGTGACATCATAGCCTACAATTACCGCTGCCTCAGGCAGATTAGGTGTAACTAAAGTAGCGATTGGCAGCAATTCTTTAATAAGTGTTTCGCAAGCATCCGGATCCAATAAGCGGTAACCGCTTTTAGAAACCATAACCGGATCAACTACTATGATTGCCGGCTTATAAAAACGTAACCTTGCGGCAATTGTTTTGATGATCTGCTTGTCTGAAACCATGCCAATTTTCACTGCGTCTACACGGATATCATCAAAAACTGCGTTGATTTGCGCTTCTACCACTTTTTCATCAATATTTTGCACCATGGTTACTCCGCAAGTGTTCTGAGCAGTAACTGCGGTAATAACGCTCATACCATAAGTACCAAGTGCGGCAAAGGTTTTCAAATCAGCCTGAATGCCGGCACCTCCGCTGGAATCGGAACCCGCGATTGTAAGTAAGTGTTTCAAGTATTATCCCCCATTTGCACGAACGGGCACAGGCTGCTATCCAGCTCGTGCCCGTCGATATTTAGCGCATCTTTATAATACTTCTTTTACCTTATTAACAACGTTTTCTACCGTAAAGCCATATTTTTCATAAACAACATCCCCAGGAGCTGAAGCACCAAATTTATTAATGCCGATAACATTAGCCTCACAACCGGTATAGCGGCTCCAACCAAGAGTTACACCCGCTTCGATTGCGATTTTTGGCACACCAGTTGGTAATACTTGTTTCTTGTACTCATCGCTTTGGTTTTCAAAAACATCCCAAGACGGCATAGAAACTACGCTGACATTAATGTTTTCTTTAGCCAGCGCTTCCTGAGCTGCCAACGCAAGATGCACTTCACTGCCTGTAGCAAGAAGGATTGCCTGGTTTTCTTTTGAAACCTCACCAGGGCTCAATACATAGGCACCAAAAGATGCACCTTTATGAATAACTTCTTTATATTTTTGCAATACAGCCATTTTTTGTCTGCTCAAAAGCAATGCAGTTGGCTTATTTTTGTTCAGGCAAGCTGCCTGCCATGCTGTTGCTGTTTCGAGTGCGTCAGCAGGTCGGAAAACAGAGAGCTCAGGTATCAAACGCAGGCTCATGGTTTGTTCAATAGGTTGATGTGTTGGTCCATCTTCGCCCAAAGCAATACTGTCATGGGTGAAAACAAATACCGATCTAATACCCATCAAAGCCGCCATTCTAAGTGCCGGACGCATGAAATCAGAGAATACCAGGAACGTGCCGCCATAAGGAATAAATCCTCCGTGTAAAGCCATACCATTAACAACTTTACCCATAGCATGTTCACGGACACCAAAGTGAATATTTCTTCCTGTACGATCTTCTGCAGAGAAGAAGCCGCCACCTTTGATGTCAGTTTTATTAGAAGGGCCAAGATCAGCTGACCCACCGGCCAATTCCGGCAGCAGCATTGCCAATTTTTGAATTATTTCTCCTGATGCTTCCCTTGTTGACGTTTTGCTGACATCAGCGAAAACTTTTTCAAGACTGTCCAGATTAACCATAGTTTCGCCGGCAATACGCCCAGTTAATTCAGCTGCAAGTTCCGGATACACTACCGCGTAGTCTGCCATCAGGCTCTGCCATTCTTTTTGTTTTTCTGTACAAGCCGGCAATTTTTTCTCAAAATAGGCTTTAACAGATTCCGGA
This sequence comes from uncultured Acidaminococcales bacterium, assembly GCA_964439485.1. Lineage (GTDB taxonomy): Bacteria > Bacillota > Negativicutes > Acidaminococcales > Acidaminococcaceae > RZYP01. The sequence goes on from CAYTOV010000052.1 coordinate 4,980, forward strand.
ATATAGAAGGAATTGCCAAGCGGCCAACCGCTATCTTCCTTAGTCTTAGCCAAAGCTTCTGTACCAAGCGGTTCACCATGTGCTGACGCGCAGTCTTGTTTAGGACTGCCGCAACCAATATGCGTACGCACCATAACCAAGCTTGGACGCTTCTTCTCTGCTTTAGCTTCCTTTACCGCCACAGTAATAGCGTCAATGTCTTCCGCATCATCAACACGCAGTACATGCCAGCCATAAGCAGTAAAACGGGCGCCTACATCTTCACGGAAAGCTATATCGGTACTGCCTTCGATAGTAATTTTATTATCATCATAGAGCAATATCAGCTTTCCTAAAGCCAATGTGCCTGCCAGTGACGCTGCTTCAGAAGCAACCCCTTCCATCAGGTCGCCATCAGAGCATATGCCGTAGGTATAATGGTCAACTACTTTAAATCCTTTTTTATTGTACTTAGCAGCCAACATTTCTTCCGCAACGGCCATGCCGACAGACATAGCAAAACCATGTCCAAGCGGTCCTGTGGATGCTTCTACGCCAGGTGTAAGACCATATTCCGGATGTCCTGGAGTTCTGGATCCCCATTGACGAAAATTCTTAAGATCTTCTAAAGATAAGTCAAACCCGGCAAGGTGCAGCATAGAATACAGAAGTGCTGAGCCATGTCCGGAGGACAGGACAAAGCGGTCGCGGTTAAACCATTGAGGGTCACCAGGATTGTACTTAATAAATTTGTCCCATAAGGTATACATCAGTGGAGCGGTGCCAAGCGGAAATCCCGGATGCCCGGAATTAGCTTTTTCGACAGCATCAACAGAAAGAAAGCGAAGTGTGCTGATCGCTGTACGATCAATTGTTTTCATCAATGAACCTCCTCAAAGCCGTAAAAATATAAACTCTTAATTATTATAAGATAAACAATGGTCAATTAAAAGGGTTAATTGTTATTTATTTAACAATAATTTAATAATATCAGCTCGCGCAACCATTCCAACTATTTTGCTGCCATCTACTACCGGGACTTGTTTTATATTGTGATCCAGCATCAGATGAGCAACTTCGGCGATGTCAGTACCTTCTTTTACCGTTATTACATCTTCCGTCATTATATCAGCTGCTTTTTGTGCCAACATCTTTTTGAAGTCTTCGTTATAAGTATCGACACCATGATAATAAATAACGGCACCAAGCAAATTAATGAATTCCGGCAAACGTGGCGTTGTCTCGAGTCTAAGTAAGTCACCCTCGGTAACCATGCCTACAAGATAACCACCATCGCTTAAAACCGGTATACCCGATAGCTTATTTTTTGTCAGCACTTCTACAATTTCTTCAATTGAGCTATTACGATTAACACTTATTACATTTTTGACCATGACTTCCTCAACTTTCATTGAAAACACCTCCTACTTTAAATAAATTCAATTACTGGACAAAGAAGGTCGCCCACTTAAAAGCAGACAACCTTCTTTAAAATTATTGTTCTTTCAGTGCTGCGCGTTCAGCAATAATTTTTTCCGCTAATTTCAGCGGCACATCTTCATAGTGATCAAATTTCATTTCAAATGTGCCTAAGCCCTGCGTTAAAGCTCGTAAGTCAACGGCATATTCCGAAATCTCAGCATATGGTACCTGGGCTTTGACACAACTCATGCCCTCATCCATACTTTGCATACCAAGAATACGTCCACGTTTTGTATTCAGGTCACCTATAACATCACCCATCATGCTTTCAGCGCAATGAACATCCAGGTTATAGTATGGTTCCATGAGTACAGGCGCGGACTTTTCTGCTGCTTTCTTAAATGCTTCGTGAGAGGCGATTTTGAAAGCCATTTCGGAAGAGTCTACAGTATGATATGAACCATCAAGAAGCGTAACACGTACGTCCACTACCGGATAGCCAGCCAGAATACCATGTTCCATTGACTCACGCATACCTTTTTCAACCGCTGGGATATATTGTCTTGGTACCGCACCGCCAAAAATCTTGTCGACAAATTCAAAGCCGCCTCCTGGTGGCAATGGTTCCATTTTGATAACAACATGACCATACTGTCCGTGGCCGCCGCTTTGCTTCTTATGCTTACCTTCCACTTCCGCAGAATTCCTGATTGTTTCACGATATTCTATCGTTGGTGCTTTTAAAACAGCCTCAACACCAAATTTTCTTGCCATTCTTTCCATAATTATTTCTATATGCTGATCTCCCATACCACTGATAAGAGTTTCCTTGGTTGCGGTGTTTTTCGTGACGATAATCGTCGGATCCTCATCCATAAGCCTGGAGAGAGCTGTTGCAACCTTTTCTTCTTCACCTTTTTTCTTAGCCAAAATAGCACGTGTATACATTGGCAGAGGAAATGCAATAGGTGCAAATTTCACCGGAGCGTTCTTATCACTAAGAGTATC
>CAYTOV010000052.1:7488-9396 GCA_964439485.1 uncultured Acidaminococcales bacterium
TTCTTCCTCTCCAGTTTTTTCATTTATTACCACGAAATCATTCAAAATAGCCGGATAGGTATAGTCAATAATTGCATTCATCAAACGTCCCAAACCTATATCTTTATAAGCACTGCCGCAAAGCACCGGGAAAATTACTGCATGTCTTATACCTTTGATAAGACATTTCATAATTTCTTCATCGCTGATCGTTTCACCATCAAGATAACGCATCATGACGTCATCATCAGCTTCTACCGCTGCCTCAACCATTTTTGCGCGTGCTTCATTTGCATAATCAATCATGTCTTCAGGAATATCCATTTCAATTGAATCATTACCATTGGCTTTATAGGCCTTCATTTTAAAAACATCTATGAGACCGCAGAAGCTAGCTTCTTTTCCCAATGGTAACTGTAGTGGCAGAACTCTCTTACCAAACTTATTCCGCAAATCATCAAGAATGCTATCAAAATCAGCATTCTCGCGATCCATTTTATTCACAAAACAAATCCTTGGCAAACCTGCCTCTTCAGCAAGCTTCCAACATTGCTCAGTACCTACCTGAACACCTGATGTAGCGCAAACTACAATCAAGGCACTATCAACGGCACGAAAAGCACATTTTACTTCTGCTACAAAATCCGCAAAACCCGGGGTGTCGATAAAGTTAATCTTGGAATCGCGCCATTCAACCGGTGCCAAAGTTGCATTTACTGAAACTTTTCTTTTAATTTCTTCCGGCTCATAATCCGTGGTGGTAGCTCCATCTTCCACTTTGCACATCCGGGAAATTGCACCGGAGCGATACAGCAAAGCTTCTGTAACAGATGTTGTTCCCGCTCCACCATGGCCTACAATTGCGACGTTTCTAATCCGATCTCCAGTATACTCTTTCATACATGCTTCCCCCTTATCCGAATTATTTAACAGGTCAAGAATTCTATGAAACAACAACCTTTTCCTTCTTTTTTGAAAGTTATAAAACAATATTTAATTTTTGATATTTTTATGTTAATTACTTGACACTTTGCGAAAAAGCCGCTTGCGTTAGCAAGCGGCTCCAAGAACAAACTATTGTTTTTTTTCGATTTTTTTCTTTTTCCATCGTTCCCATAATAAATAGCCATATATGAGCGCAACCATCGTTGCTATGATAGCTAAACGATCCAGATTCTGCTTATAATTAACAACATCATGCCCTATAATTACTTCAAGCGCGGTAGATGGTAACTTGCCTATAAACGTCGCAATAATATAGTCACGCACACTCATCTTGCTGACCGCTCCCAAAGCGGTAAGAATACCTGACGGAAAATAAGGAAGTGTTCTGGCTATTGCCATAACCTGCAAACCTTTTTCTCCACTCATCTCATCTAATTTTTCCAGATTTTTACTTTTGCGTATTAATGCCTCGGCAGATTCACGGAAAAAATAACGCATAAACAGAAAGCTTATTACAACACCGATAGACTCTGCCAGCCATGATACCAATACTCCCAGAGGTAAACCAAACAATAACCCATTACCGGTGGAAATAAAAATGGAAGGCAAAAACCCTACTGCATTTATGAGAATATCCAGTAAAAAACTAACTAAAAGCGCCCAAATACCAAATGAGCGTAAAAAATCAATGAGTTCATCAACATTCCCACTTGTTGTGAGCTTGAAAATCTTCGGGAAAAAGTCCGGAACGAGCAGATGAATCCCCAAAAACATCAAAGTTAAAAGTAGAAAGGCACCAACTTTAACATAGGCTTCCTGTTCATACCAAGGTTTATCTTTATGATCCATATTAGCCTCTTTCAATATCTATAAATTAAAAATGTGTTGGAACCTTTCGTCAAACTGATTTTTTAAAACAATTTCAACCTCGCTGAACATATTCGGTTCCGCTATTGTTTTTTTTGCTAAAGTACGTGCCTCAAG
>CAYTOV010000053.1:0-9239 GCA_964439485.1 uncultured Acidaminococcales bacterium
TACAGACGAGTAGTCGCGTGTGGAAGCGGCCAGAGGAGTACTTTAACCATTGACTGATATAATTTATTTTTTTATAGGTTGTTTTTTGTAAGGCTTGCAACAAATATTTCCGTGTGTTATAATGACTACCGTGAATATTGAAAATTATTTATAAATAGTTTTAGGTAAAGTGAGGTGTACGATAGTGAAAGACGGAATTCACCCAAAATTTAGCGAAAGCAAAGTAGTTTGTGCTTGTGGAAATACATTCATGTCAGGTTCTATAAAGAACGAATTGCACGTTGATGTTTGCTCCAAATGTCATCCATTCTTCACCGGCCAGCAACGTAATTTGTCAGCTCGTGGTCGTATCGAGAAGTTTAACAAACGTTATAAAACAGAAGAATAATAAAAAAACAGGACGAAATTTTTCGTCCTGTTTTTTATTATTCTATTTTTTTTACTTATTTTTGTTTTCTTAATTTATGGCCTTCATACCGCTTCTGCCCTTCGGCAAAAGCTTTTTCTTCTTCCGGTGTTATCAGCTTCAGACTGGCAACCGGATTTGGTCTGCCTTTTTTGTCAAGGGCAACCATCGTGAAGAACGCAGATAGCGCACGCTTCTTGCCTTCTGTCTCCAGATCCTCGACGTCAACTGTTACGGCAACCTCCATGGACGACTTGCCAACATAAACAACCTGCGCCGTGCAGGTCACCAGATCACCAATCATGATCGGCAGATGGAATTCCACTTCGTCGATCCTAGCCGTTACAACATTGGAACGTGCATAGCGACGAGCAGAAGCATAAGCCGCCGAATCCATTATTTTAATTATTTCACCGCCATGTATATTGCCTGCGACGTTAGCTTGGTGAGGCATCATTACTTCACTGATATAAATAAGGCTGTCAGAACTTAATTTGTTCATTGCGCCACCTTTCCTTCCTGTTGGATATTAACTATTTATTGATAATATATCATACGGAGTTAAGCTTAGCAAGCGCAAGAAAACAGCACAGCACAAACGAAAATGTCGCAAAATCTAAACCACTAATACGCCGAAGACTAAGTTTTGAGCGAGCACCAATCAAGGCGATGGCTAAAGATACGACGGGCCTGCTGCACATCAGCGACCGGTTGCTCGCAACCGAGTAGTCGCGTGCGTGAAATGACATGCAAATGGTATTCTATAGAACATTCAAAGAGGCGATGGCTAAAGATACGACGGGCCTGCTGCACATCAGCGACCGGTTGCTTGCAACCGAATAGTCGCGTGTGGAAGCGGCCAGAGGAGTACTTTAACCATTGCCGATAGAATATTGAATGCAACAACTTTGTGTGTGTGGAAGCGGCCAGAGGAGTACTTTAACCATTGCCGATATATATTCTAAGATAAAATAATTTGTGAGTCATACTAACCTTAGTCATGCCATGAAAGTTGTTGCATGGTCGTTTCTGCTGTGTTATAATTTATAAGCTTAGGTAGTATTGTTGAGTTTTAATTAAAGAGAGGTGCAGAAAGATGAAAGAAACAATCCATCCGAAATACGGCGAAACCAAAGTGGTTTGTGCTTGTGGAAATACATTCATGTCAGGCTCAGTAAAAAACGAATTGCACGTTGATGTCTGCTCTAAATGTCATCCGTTCTTTACTGGTCAGCAACGTAATTTGTCAGCTCGTGGTCGTATCGAGAAGTTTAACAAACGCTATAAAACAGAAGAGAATTAATTGCTGCAGCAGAGCCGGGGCTCTGCTGTGTTTATATCCGAAACTTTTCGTTAATTGCAATTAGGAGAAAAACTATGGAAAGAAAACCAAATGTTGGCGGTCAGGCCGTCATAGAAGGCGTCATGATGCGTGGAGCTGCCGGTAATATTGCTGTAGCAGTAAGACAGCCGAATGGCGAAATTATTATAGATAAAATGGCTTCCGGGTCTATTGCAGATAAATATCCGATTTTGAAGAAGCCTTTTCTGCGTGGTGTCATTGTTCTTTGTGAGTCGCTGGTTCTTGGCATGAAAGCACTTTCGTATTCAGCACAGGTTTCCGGAGAAGAAGAGGAACAGATTACCGGCAAAGAAATGGCGATGACGATTGCGTTTGCCATGGTGCTTGCCATTGCTCTTTTCATTGTGCTTCCAACCTGGTCCATGCGTTTTGTGAAAACCTGGACAGAAAATCATATGTTGCTTAATCTTTTTGAAGGCATTCTGCGCATGGTGATTTTTCTGATCTATATCGGCGCAATATCCAGAATGAAGGATATTCAAAGAGTATTTCAATATCATGGAGCTGAGCATAAGACAATTTTTGCTTATGAAGCCGGCTTGCCGCTGGAAGTAGCGAATGTACGTGGTTTTACCACATTGCATCCGAGATGCGGCACTAATTTTCTGATGATCGTCATGATTATCAGTATGTTTGTTTTTACATTCTTGGGGTGGCCTAATCTGCTCGAAAGAATTTTATCAAGAATTATCCTGATGCCTGTTATTGCCGGTATCAGTTATGAAATTATACGTTATGCCGGCACGCACATTGAACATAACTGGGTGCGTACTGCTATTCTTCCCGGACTTTATTTGCAAAAACTGACTACCCGTGAGCCAGATGACTCACAGATAGAAGTAGCAATCGCAGCCCTGAAGGCTGTACTGCCGGAAGAAGAACCTGCCTTGGTGGCGGCAGAGGTTAGTTTAGGAGAAGAATGAGATGTTAGATAAATTACAAGGGTTAGAAGATAAATTTCTGGATTTGGAAGCACGTATCAGCGATCCGGACATCATCAGCAATCAGACAGAGTGGCAAAAATATACGAAAGCTCATTCTAAGTTAGCAGATATCGTGCAGGTTTTTCGTGAATACAAAGCACTTATGCAAAAAATTAAGGAAGATCAGGAAATAATCGATGCGCACGAAGATGCCGAACTCGTGGAAATGGCAGAGGAAGAACTGAAGGAACTAAAACCTGAGGTTGCAGGCTACGAGGAAAGATTGACTATTTTGCTGCTGCCATCAGATCCTAATGATGATAAGGATGTCATTATGGAAATCCGCGGCGGTGCAGGTGGCGATGAGGCGGCTCTTTTCGCAGGAGTATTATTCCGTATGTATACTCGTTATGCCGAAGAGCGTGGCTGGCGAGTCGAGATACTCGATTCTAACCCGACTGGCCTGGGTGGTTTTAAGGAAGTTGTTTTCCAAATATCAGGCAACGGTGTTTTCAGCCGTTTGAAATTTGAAAGCGGTGTTCACCGTGTGCAGCGTGTGCCGGAGACGGAGTCCCAGGGACGTGTACATACTTCGACAGTTACCGTCGCTGTATTGCCGGAAGCCGAAGAAGTTGACGTAGAAATTAACCCGGCAGATCTGAGGGTTGATACCTATCGTGCCGGCGGCGCAGGCGGTCAGTACGTAAATAAGACTGAATCCGCAGTGCGCATGACACATCTGCCGACAGGCATCGTAGCTCAATGTCAGGATGAAAAGTCACAGCTAAAAAACAGGGAGAAATGCTTGCGTGTTCTGCGGGCAAGAATTCTTGAAAAGGCTGAAGAAGAACAACGCTCGGCAACCGCTGAAGACCGCAAGAGTCAGGTAGGAACGGGCGACCGCAGCGAACGTATCAGAACCTATAATTTCCCTCAGGGCCGTGTCACAGACCATCGCATCGGTCTGACCCTGCACAAATTGGATACCATTGTTAATGGTAATCTTGATGAATTATTGGATGCTCTCGTTACTGCCAAACAAAGTGAACGTTTGCAGCAGGTGAAATAAATGGAAGAAGCACAGACAAAAGATGTATGGACTATCGTTAAAATATTGGATTGGACCAGGCAGTATTTCGCAGACAAGGGGATAGAAAATCCCCGTTTGGATGCAGAGATACTGCTTTGTGCTGTGCTTTCCTGCCCACGTATCAATCTTTATGTGCATTTTGACCAGCCGCTTAAAGTTGAAGAGCTCTCGAAATACAAAGAATTCATCTTAAGGCGTGGACGGCAGGAGCCATTGGCTTATATTTTGGGTGAGAAAGCTTTTATGAATTATGTTTTCAAGGTAACGCCTGCTGTGCTGGTACCACGTCCGGAAACAGAACTTTTAGTTGAAAGTCTGGTTGAGCTGAATGACAGCAGTAAGAAAATCAAAATACTGGATATAGGTACGGGCAGCGGTGCTATCCTCGTTTCCATCCTCAGCCTTTTGCCATTGGCTGAAGGCACGGCGGTCGATATTTCTTCTGCGGCACTTGCTGTTGCCACAGAGAATGCCGAAAGACTCGGCGTGCGGGAACGCTTTACACCTGTATTGTCCGACCTCTACAGCAAGCTGCCAGCCGGGAAGCAATACGATGTTATTGTTTCCAATCCTCCGTATATACCCACGGACGATATAGCTGCACTTGCCGCCGACGTACAGAAGGAACCGAAAGGTGCCCTGGACGGTGGCAGAGATGGACTTGATTTTTATCGAAGAATCATTGCCGGTGCTTCTGAGTATTTATTAGCAGGAGGCCTGCTGGCTTTTGAAATCGGTATTCACCAAGGTGACGCTGTCACGCAGCTTTGCCGTGATCATGGCTTTGTTGTGACAGCAGTTCGCAAGGATTATGCCGGTATCGAACGGATGATTTTTGCAACGAAGGAAGGCTCAGTATATGCAGACTCGCTTATGGCGATTGACAAAGAATGAAGAACAGCTGAATGAAGAAAAGTTAAATGAGGCCGCTGTTTTAATAAGAGCAGGGGAAGTAGTTGCTTTTCCGACGGAAACGGTTTATGGCCTTGGTGCCAATGGACTCGATGGTAAAGCTGTCAGGAAGATTTTTGCGGCCAAAGGACGACCGGCAGATAATCCACTGATTCTTCACATAGCTGAAAAAAGTGAAATAGAAAAACTGACAACCGGGTTGTCGGCTAATGCGCAAGCTTTAATGCAAGCATTTTGGCCGGGACCATTAACGATGGTTGTACCTAAATCTGACATTATACCTGATGAAGTCAGCGCAGGTCTTGATACGGTAGCCGTAAGGATGCCTGTTCATCCGGTGGCCCGCAGGCTTATTGCCTTGGCAGGGTGTCCGATAGCGGCTCCTTCAGCTAATAAATCCGGTAAACCGAGCCCGACTAACGCCCAGGATGTTCTGGAAGATATGGACGGACTTATTGCCGGCGTTATTGATGGCGGCAGCAGTAATATTGGTGTGGAGTCCACTGTTGTCGATACTACAGCGCCGGTGCCTGTAATTTTAAGACCGGGCGGCATTACAAAAGAAATGCTGGAAGAAGTTTTAGGTGTGGTGGAAATCGATCCGGCACTGGCAGGAAACAGTGAATGCAAGCCTAAGGCGCCGGGTATGAAATACCGTCATTATGCACCGCAGGCACCGATGTATCTGTTCATCGGCGAGGAGGCCCCAGCTCAGATGAAAGCTGCTATAGCAAAATGTCTGGCCAGCGGTAAAAAGATTGGCGTTGTCGGCAGTGCAGCTGTGACCGGCGATTTGCCAAAGGATAAGAATCTTGTTATCAGAAGCTGGCAGGAAGAGCAAGCAGTTCTGGCAGAGAATCTTTATTCCTGGCTGCGAAGTTTCGACCACGAAAAAGTCAATGTAATTCTGGCACAGGGAGTTGGCGAAAGCGGCTTAGGGCTGGCTCTGATGAACAGGCTGCGCAAAGCGGCAGGGAACAACATTCTGCTTGCAGAGGACCAAAAACTTTTCGTACAAAGTGGTACGCACCCTGAATTTTTGTGATAAAATAGCATTATGGTTTGTCCTAGGAATAATTATGTTGGGAGTGAAGCAGGCATGAAAATTGCAATTGGCAGCGATCATGGCGGATTTCATTTGAAGGAGCACATCAAACAATATCTGCAAGCCAGAGATGTTGAAGTGCTTGATTTTGGTACATTTACTGAGGAGTCAGTTGATTATCCTGATATTGCTGAAAAAGTTGGGCGGGCAGTCGCAGCAGGAGAACCTAAACGCGGTATTCTTATTTGCGGTACAGGCATAGGCATTTCCATAGCGGCTAACAAAATTCATGGTATTCGCGCCGCACTTTGCGCTGATGTTTTTTCAGCATTGATGAGCCGTGAGCATAATGACGCAAACATTCTCTGCCTTGGCGAGCGAACTTTGGGCGTTGGGCATGCGGAGATGATCGTCGATACCTGGCTGCATGGAGTATTTCAGGGCGGCCGTCACGCCTGCAGGACTGAGAAAATTACAAAATTAGATAAAGCAAGGTGATTGTGTTGCTGGTAGAAAAAATAAGGCAACAGGTTGAAGCAGCTGCTGAAGAACTCATTGAGGCTGCCGAACCGAAACGGGGACAGGTTTTTGTCGTAGGCTGTAGTACGAGTGAAGTTTTGGGCAATAAAATTGGTACTACCGGTTCGCTCGAAGCAGCAAAAGTAATCTTCGATGCTTTGCGAAAAGTTACTTCCGCACATGGCCTATATCTCGCGATACAGTGCTGTGAACACCTTAACCGCTCACTGGTGACAGAAGCCGAAGCGGCGGAGAAGTACTGCTGGGAAGAGGTAGCTGTAAGACCGGTGGCACATGCCGGTGGTTCCTTGGCACAAGTGGCTTATGATACTTTTGATCAACCGATCGTAGTAGAAAAAATCACTGCCCATCTTGGGCTTGATATAGGACAGACACTGATAGGCATGCATCTTAAGCGCGTTGCCGTACCAGTGCGTTTGTCGCAAAAAGAAATAGGCGCAGCTATTTTGACTGCAGCCAGGACCCGTCCGCCCTATGTAGGCGGCGAAAGGGCCGTATATTAATAATAGTTGAGGGGGATTTTGATGTATTTGGAAAATTTGCAAGCTTCTGACCCGGCAATCTATGCTGCAATACAAGAAGAATTAGGCAGGCAGCGTAATAAAATTGAGTTGATTGCATCCGAAAACTTTGTAACGCCGGCAGTTATGGAAGCCATGGGCACCGTGCTGACCAATAAATACGCGGAAGGCTATCCTGGACACCGTTATTACGGCGGCTGTGAATACGTCGATAAAGTTGAAACGCTGGCTATCGAACGTGCTAAAGAACTTTTTGGCGCTGAACATGCCAACGTGCAGGCTCATTCCGGCGCTAATGCCAATACTGCTGTTTATTTTGCCTTCCTGAAACCAGGCGACACCATCATGGGTATGAATCTTTCCCATGGCGGCCACTTGACTCACGGCAGTCCTGTTAATATTTCCGGTACTTATTTCAATATCGTTCCTTACGGTGTTAATCCGGAAACAGAAACCATCGATTATGCTGAGCTGGAAAGATTGGCAGAAGAACACAAACCGAAAATTATCGTAGGTGGCGCAAGTGCGTATCCGCGTATAATTGATTTTGAAAGAATGGCAGAAATTGCTCATAAAGTCGGAGCTTTACTGATGATAGATATGGCGCATGTAGCTGGTCTTGTTGCGGCAGGTCTCCATCCGAGCCCGGTACCTTATGCTGATATAGTTACCACTACTACCCACAAAACTCTGCGTGGACCACGCGGCGGGTTGATTTTGTGCAAAGAAAAATATGCCAAAGCCATCGACAAAGCTATTTTCCCTGGCACTCAAGGTGGTCCTTTGATGCATGTAATTGCTGCAAAAGCTGTTGCCCTGCACGAAGCACTGCAGCCTGAATTCAAAGTTTATCAAAAGGCTATTTTAGATAATTGCAAAGCTTTAGCTGAAGGGCTTCTGTCCGAAGGCTTCCGTCTTGTTTCCAACGGTACTGATAACCACTTGCTGTTGGTTGATGTCCGTGGGCAAGGATTGACAGGCAAAGAGGCTGAACACTTGCTCGATGAGGCAGGCCTCACCTGCAATAAAAATACGATTCCGTTTGATCCGGCAAGTCCGTTTGTTACGAGCGGTATTCGTCTGGGAACGGCAGCTGTTACCTCCAGAGGCTTTAAACAAGAAGACCTTAAAGAAGTGGCGGCAATCATTGGCTTGGTATTAAATAACCCGGCAGACTTGGATAAACAAAAAGAAGCTGTAGCAAGAGTTGCAGCACTCTGCACGAAATATCCTATGTATCCGGAGCTATAATTTAGAAAAAGGGGCAATTTAAATGAAAATCAAGGTAGTTGATCATCCTTTAATCAGACACAAATTAACAATGATGCGTGACGCTGAAGCCGGCTCTAAGGATTTCCGCGAGTTGCTGGATGAAATTGCTATGCTTATGACCTACGAGATCACGCGTGATTTCAAACTTGACGAAGTAAGTGTTACGACACCTATTACTACTTGCACAGGCTACCGTCTGGCAACTACTTCCATAACTGTTATACCTATCCTGCGTGCAGGCCTTGGTATGGTTAACGGCGTTCTGAAACTGATTCCGAATGCTAAAGTAGGACATATCGGACTTTATAGAGATCCTAAGACACTGAGACCGGTTGAATATTATTGCAAACTACCGCCAGATATGAGCGCAGAAGCAATAGTTGTTGATCCTATGCTGGCTACCGGCGGTTCCTCTGCTGCAGCTATTTCCATGTTGAAAAAACGTGGCCTGAAAAATATTCGTTTGATGTGTCTCGTAGCTGCGCCTGAAGGCGTTGAAGTTGTAAACAGCGAACATCCTGATGTTGAAATATTTACGGCTGCACTTGACGATCACCTGAATAGCCATGGTTATATAGTTCCTGGTCTGGGTGATGCCGGCGACCGTATTTTTGGGACGAAATAATCATGCCGAACAGACCAGATTGGGATTCATATTTTATGGAAATGGCACAGGTTGCCAGTAAACGCTCTACCTGTATGCGTCGCAGCGTTGGTGCTGTCATTGTTAAGGACAAGAGACTTCTGGCTACCGGCTATAACGGAACCCCCAGAGGTATGGCTCACTGCGAAGAAGTTGGTTGTCTTCGCACAAAGCTGAATGTTCCTTCCGGCAAAATGCACGAACTTTGTCGTGGCATCCATGCGGAACAGAATGCTGTAATCCAGGCAGCAGTACATGGTGTTTCTGTTGATGGCGGTACTCTGTATTGCACTCACCAGCCTTGTGTTGTTTGCACAAAGATTTTGATTAATGCAGGTATCAGAAGAATTGTCTACGCCAATCCTTATCCGGATGAGTTAGCTGAAAACATGATGAAGGAAGCAACTGAACTGGAAATAGTTATCTGGACTCCAGGAGAAAGCGCCAAATAAAAAGTAAATATAAATGTAGGAATGCTCAGTCATTCCTACATTTTTTACATCTTTTGCAACAAATGACAAAAA
>CAYTOV010000054.1:0-9215 GCA_964439485.1 uncultured Acidaminococcales bacterium
GACTGCTTGCAGGCGATTTGTCGCGTGTGGAAGCAGCCAGAGGAACTCTTCAACCATTGCCGATAGAATGAGCAGCGATTTTTTTGCGTGTGGAAGCGGCCAGAGGAACTCTTTAACCCTTGCCTTATAAAATAGCTCGTGATTTATGCGGATAACCGCTTTTTTATCTATCGCTTGCAATCAGATGAAACTAATGATACAATTACTAGGCTGTATATATTAATTTATATACTTCTTCTGCTCCCATTGAGGAGCCAAAGTCCAAAGGAGGAGGTGATTTCGTGAAAGCATACGAAGTCATGTACATCGTTAAACCAGTTGAAGAAGAGACTTTTGAAGCACTTGTGACAAAATTCGACACTTTAATTGCTGCAAATGGTGGAACTGTAGAAAAAACTGACCGGTGGGGTAAAAAACGCCTAGCCTATGAAATCAAAGATTTTGTAGAAGGTATTTATGTCCTCGTAACGTTCAACGCAGAACCAAAAGCTGTCAAAGAACTTGACCGTGTCATGAAGATTACCGATGATATTCTACGCCACATGATTATTAGAAAAGGCGAATAAGCCAAGGAGGTAACTATATTATGAATAAAGTTATACTCATGGGCCGTCTAACACGTGACCCGGAAGTACGTTATACGCAAAGCGGTAAGGTAGTTTGCCAGTTCACTTTAGCGGTAGATCGTTTTACTACTAATCAAGAAGGACAAAGAGAAGCTGATTTCGTTCCTATCGTAGTATGGGGAAAAGTTGGCGAATTATGCGGGAATAGTCTGACAAAGGGACAAAGAGCACTTGTTGATGGCAGGCTCCAGATTCGTAGCTATGAGGCGAAAGATGGAAGTGGTAAACGCTGGGTAACGGAAGTTATCGCGAACAGCGTGCAATTCCTTGATCGCAAACCAAGCGGCGCTGGAACTCATGAACAAGGTGCTTCCAAAGGTGAGATGGAGTCTTTCGGCTCACCGGTAGCTTTTGATGAAGAAATCCCATTCTAAAAAATGGAGGTTATGCGAATGAAACGCGAAAGAGGCAGAAAACCCAGAAGAAAAGTATGTAGCTTCTGTGTTGATAAAGTTGAAGATATCGATTATAAGGATGTTGCAAAGTTGCGCCGTTATGTTACTGAACGCGGCAAGATTTTACCGCGTCGTATTTCCGGTAACTGTGCAAAACATCAAAGACAACTTACTTCTGCAATTAAACGTGCGCGCAATGTAGCATTGTTGCCGTTTACTTGTGAATAAGAATATTGTTTGAAGATGCAATTGAGGCACCTCGGCATTTGCTGGGGTGCCTTTTATTTTGCCGTTCTGGTTCTTTTCATTTAAGGGAAATGAGTGTACAATAGATTTGTGTATCCATTTAATATTGTTGGTAAAATGTCTTTAGAGGAGGAAATTTAGTGGCACATAAAACTTCAGCAATGGTTGAAGCTGGCATTTTGGCAGCAATCGCAATAGTGTTTGCCTTAATAAGTACATATGTACCTGTTTTAGGTATGTTAGTCAATTTTATCTGGTGTCTGCCGATCATCTTGTGTGGCATGCGTAATGGTCTGCGTTGGAGCATTATGACTTTGGCTGTCTCCGGTGCAGTTATTTCTATTCTTATCAGTCCTTTGAATGCCTTGCTATTAGTTGCTGTTTTCGGACCGCTTGGGCTTGTGCTGGGGGAATGCATGAGAAGAAAATTGCCTCCTATCAAACTGATGGCTATCAGTTCAGTGGCGGCTTTTGTATCTTTAATGATCAGTGTAGGCATTACCTTTGTTGTCTTGGGTGCTGATCCGATTTCTATGTTTTTTGGCATGTTTGATGACGCGCTGGCTGACATAATCGGTATCTATAAACAGCAAGGTTTATCCGAAGAACAAATACAAGCTGCAACAGCTTCCGCGCAGGATTCCTTCAAACTTATCAGGCTTGTACTGCCAGCTTCTTTTGTTATCAGTGCACCGATCTTGGCTTTCCTTAATTATTGGGTAGCAAGACTTATTTTAAATAAACTCGGCGAACATTTTGAGGCCTTTCCGCCTTTTACCAGCCTTTCCTTACCGCGCTGGTTGGTTGCTCCTTATCTGGTTTCTTTAGTATTGGTATTTATGTTTGAAGGGCAACAAACTGGCATGCCATATCTTCTAGGTGTTAACCTGCAGATGCTTTGCAGCTTTATTTTGGTTATGCAGGGGTTGGCTGTTATCTTCTGGTATATAAAAAACAAGAATCTGCCGACCTGGTGGGGAAAAATTGCTGTCGCATTAATCTTTATCAGTCAGTTTGTTTCCCAATATGTTGTATTCATCGGCGCATTTGATTTATTTATGGATTTTCGTAAAATACGTACAAATTCACACAAGTAAGCAGACTGAGATGGGGCGTTGTTAGCTATGTTTAATAAAAACTGGAGTTTTTGGGGTGACAATAGGGTGTTCATACTGATCATCGGCCTTTTGGTCGTCATTGTCGGTGTATATGAACGCTTATTTTTGCCTGTTGGCATAGCCATACTTTTAGGAGTCTATCTTTTCAGCAGAAAGCTCTACAACTCTAAAGAGGCCTGGTTTAACCGGTATCTTGATACAGTTGTCCGGAATATTGAAAGAGCCAATAATTATGCTATTCAGCAGCTGCCGATCGGTATTGCTGTTTTTGAAAATGATGGCAAACTGCAGTGGAAGAATGAGATATTTCAGACATGGGTAGTCGGCAAAGCTGTCGATGGTGCCTATTTGAAAGATATTCTTCCGCCGCCTGATAATAATTTCGAAACTCTGAGCCTCAGGGATACAGAAAAACAAATCAAAATCAATGACCGCTTTTTCCAAATGACAGTAAGACGCATTATGACGCAGGAAAATGGTGACAGTTTTACTGGGCTTGTTCTCTATCTGATGGATATCACTGATAAGGAACGTCAAAAGAAGAAATTTGATGAGGAACGTATTTGTGTTGCTCGTCTGCAGTTTGATAATTACAGCGACGTCATGAAGGGTCTGAGTGAGAGCACCAGAGCCAATGTCATTGTTGAAGTTAATAAGGTTATCAGTAATTGGGCAGAAGAAATGAACGGTCTCTTCACCAGATATGACGAAGATTTATACTCAGTTGGTTTTACCAAAGCTGCTTTACAGGAATGCATCAAGCACAAATTTGATATTCTTGATAAAGTCAGGGAAATCAAAGTTGGCAACAAAATTCCGCCAACAATAAGTGTAAGCGTAGCCTGTGAAGAAAAAAACTTATTGATGCTTGGACAAAGAGCACAGAGCGGACTTGATTTGGCTTTGGGCCGCGGCGGTGATCAGGCAGTAGTATCTGTTGCCGGGGAAATGCAGTTTTTCGGCGGCAAAAACATTGTGCAGGCGAAAAGCACGCGTGTACGTGCCCGTATAGTTGCTCAAGCTGTGCATGAATTAATGCTCAGCGCAGATAAAATCTTTGTCATGGGTCATGTAAATGAAGATTATGATTCCCTTGGTGCCGCGATCGGCGTTGCTAAAATGGCTTTTTCGCTTTCCAAAGAAGCGTATATTGTTACTAGCGGTCAAGGCTATTCCTTGGAAAAAATCAAGGAAATGGCTTCAGAAAAAGATGCTGTTTACAGTTCCATCATTGTCGACGGTGCCAATGCTTTAACACAAGCAACATCGAAGAGTTTGTTGGTTCTGGTTGATCATCATCGCGGAATGTTGTCAGCATCGCAGGAAGTATTGAACGCGATTCCTAAAAAAGTTATTATCGATCATCATCGCCGGGCGGAAGATTTGATTAAAAATGTAATTTTGCTTTATCTTGAGCCGTTGTCTTCTTCCACCAGTGAATTGGTGACAGAATTGATTACTTATTTTGATGACCGTCTGGAATTGAATGAATCCGAGGCTTCCGCTTTGTATGCCGGTATTGTTGTTGATACGAAAAACTTCGCGGTACAGACAGGTGAACGCACTTTTGAGGCGGCAGCTTACTTGCGTCGTCATGGCGCAGACCCTGGTCTTGTCCACAAACTTTTCCGGGATGAGATGGCAACAGTAGTGCAGAGAGCAAAACTGGTTGCTGACGCCAGAACACCAATACCAGGACTGGCTTTTTCAGTCTATAAAAACGCACCTAGTGGTGATAATACTTCTGTTATTTTGGCGCAGGCCGCTGATGAGCTTGTTACGATGAGTGAAGTCAAGGTCAGTGTCGTCATGGCGGAAACCGAAAATGAGCTTTTGGTCAGTGCCCGTAGTGATGGTTCCGTCAATGTACAGACTATTATGGAAGAACTCGGCGGCGGTGGCCATCAGACGGTGGCAGGCGTGCAGCTGAAGGGTGTGAAAGCGGAGGAAGTTGAGCCGCAAATCATTGAACTGGCCAGAAAACAGATGGAGGAGAGAGATACTAATGAAAGTAATATTACTGCAAGATATTAAGTCTGTAGGTAAAAAAGGCGATATAGTAGAAGCTTCGGACGGTTATGCCCGTAACTACCTGCTGCCGAAAAAATTGGCGAAAGAAGCAAGTGCTGCTAATGTAAATCAGGCCAAAAAAGATCAGGAAACAGCTGCTCATCGCACAGCGCAGAAAAGAGACGAGGCCGTTGTTCTGGCCGCTCAGATTGAAAAGGTCATAGTCAAACTTAAAGTCCGTGTTGGTGAAAACGGTAAAATGTTTGGTTCCGTTGCTTCCAAGGATGTTGCAGAGGCTTTGATCAAACAGACACAGCTCGAAGGCATTGATCGTCGTAAGATTGAGTTGAAGACTGCAGTCAAGGGACTGGGCATTTATACCGCAGTGGCAAAATTACACCCTGAAATTGCTGCGGAATTTAAGGTAGAAATTGAGGCTGAGTAAAGATGATTGACCGCGTGCCACCACAAAACATCGAAGCTGAACAGGCAGTTTTGGGCGCAATGATGATTGACAAAGAAGCAATTTCCAAAGCCACAGAGATTTTGCGGGAAAATGATTTTTACCGTCAGGATCACCGTGCTGTTTATCAGGTAATTGTTGATTTGTTCAGCAAGAACCAGGCTGTCGATATGGTAACTGTTACCGAGGCTTTGAAGCGTGAGGGCAAACTAGAAGACGTCGGTGGTATTCAGTTCATCACTTATCTTGCTAACGCCGTGCCGACTGCTGCTAATATAACTTATCATGCCAAAATTGTTGAAGAAAAGTCCCTCTTAAGACAACTTATAAGTGTATCGACGCAGATTGCAGGGTCTGGTTATGAAGGCTCCGAAGATGTTAATACACTGCTTGATAATGCCGAACGCATGATTCTCGGCGTTTCCGAAAGAAAAATAAGCCGCGACTTTGCACCAATCAAAGAAGTAGTAATGAGTGCTGTCGACCGTATCGACGAATTATATAACAAAAAAGGCGGCATTACAGGTATTGCGACAGGTTTCATTGATTTTGACCGTCTGACTTCCGGCCTGCAGGCTTCCGATTTGATTTTGATTGCTGCCCGCCCTAGTATGGGTAAAACGGCATTGGTGCTAAATATGGCACAAAATATCGCTATTCGTGAAAAGAAATCAGTTGCCTTCTTTTCTCTGGAAATGAGTAAGGAACAATTGGTACAGCGTATGCTTTGCGCTGAGGCTAGCATTGATTCCTCACGCCTGCGTATCGGTGAGCTGGAAGACAACGACTGGGAAAAACTAATCTGGGCTGCTGATAGTCTGAGCCGGGCGGAGATTTTCATTGATGATACTCCGGGTATTACCGTCATGGAGATGAGGGCCAAGGCCCGCCGGTTGAAAGTCGAGCATAATTTGCAGCTGATTGTCATCGACTATCTGCAATTGATGCAGGGATCAGGTAAAAAAAGCGGTGAAAACCGTCAACAGGAATTATCCGATATTTCACGTTCCTTAAAGGCTTTGGCCAGAGAGCTGAATGTGCCGGTTATTGCCTTGTCACAGCTCAGCCGTAGTGTTGAGAGCCGTCAGGTGAAGCGCCCGATGCTCAGTGACTTGCGTGAATCAGGTGCCTTGGAGCAGGATGCCGACCTTGTTGCTTTCTTATATCGTGAAGATTATTATGATAAGGAAACGGAAAATAAAAACATAACAGAATTAATTATTGCCAAGCATCGTAATGGTCCGGTTGATACTGTTAAATTATTCTTCCATAAACAATATACGCGTTTTGCCAACCTTGCCAAAGGTACTGACTAAACAAACCCCGCTTGAAAATTCATTTTCAAGCGGGGTTTGTCTTTAATGTGGTGGGGTGATTTGCCGAATATTTTTAAAACTAACAGGATAATTGTTCGAAACTCTTGCGTCAAGAGGGGTAAAATGCTAAAATATCTTTGGTGCCGTCTGTAATTTTGCCTATTTTTTGTTTTCGGACAGCAAAACTACTATTTTAAATGCATAAAACACTAATAGGGGGAACTATTGTGATTAAACGTTATACCAGCCCAGAGATGGGCGCTATCTGGACGGAAGAAAACGAATTCCGAACAATGCTGAAAGTGGAGATCCTGGCTTGCGAGGCAATGAACAAACTAGGTTTCGTTCCTGATGACGCTTTAAAGGATATTCAGACAAAATCAGACTTCCGTTTGGAAAGAATCCATGAAATCGAAGCTGTTACTAACCACGACATTATTTCTTTTGTTACTACTGTTGGTGAGTATGTAGGTGATGCTTCCAAATATATTCATAAAGGTCTTACTTCCAGTGACGTCAAAGATACTGCTCTGGGTGTTATGATGAAACAAGCATCTGATATTCTGCTTGATTTATTGAAGAAATTCCATGCAGTACTGCGTCGTCGTGCTGCTGAACATAAAAATACAGTTATGATCGGTCGTACTCATGGTATTCATGCTGAACCGATGACCCTTGGCCTGAAATTCGCTCTGTGGATGGATGAGACCGAACGTAACATCAGAAGACTGGAAGAGGCACGCGCAACCGTAGCGGTTGGCAAACTTTCCGGTGCTGTTGGCACTTATTCCAATATTGATCCGTTTGTTGAACAGTATGTTTGCGAAAAATTAGAAATTACGCCTGTGAAGTTAGCTACACAAGTTGTACAACGTGACAGACATGCTTATTTCCTGTCTACACTGGCAATTATCGGCTGCTCTTTGGATAAAATGGCGACCGAGATCCGTAACCTGCAGCGCACCGATATACGTGAAGTTGAGGAGTATTTTGCGCCTGGACAAAAAGGTTCTTCTGCTATGCCTCACAAACGTAATCCGATTACCTGCGAAAAAGTTTCCGGATTGGCACGTTTATTACGTGGTAATGCCGTAGCTGGTATGGAAAATGTTGCTCTCTGGCATGAACGCGATATTTCGCATTCTTCCGTGGAACGTGTAATTCTGCCGGACAGCACGATTGCACTCGACCATATGCTCCGTAAGTTTACTAATATTATTGATAAACTTCTTGTTTATCCTGATGCTATGATTGCTAATATGAATAAAACCGGCGGCTTGATTTTCAGCCAGAACCTTTTGACCGCGCTTGTGGGCAAAGGCGTATTTCGTGAAGATGCCTACAAATGGGTACAACGCAATGCGATGGCGCGCTGGCTTGAAGGTGCGGATTTCAAAACTAACGTTGAAATGGATGAGGACATTAAGAAATATCTTTCTGTCGAAGAAATTGAAGCCTGTTTTGATCCTAAGCCTATGCTGAAACATATCGATTTGATTATGGCCAGATTTGGCCTATAAGGAGGAACTCTTATGCCATCAGTTGTAGTAATCGGCTCCCAGTGGGGCGATGAAGGTAAGGGCAAGATTGTAGATTATTTGGCGGAAAAAGCCGAGGTCGTTGTACGTTATTCAGGTGGTTCCAATGCCGGACATACTGTTGTTGTAGATAATGTTGCATATAAACTGCGTTTATTGCCTTCCGGTATCCTTTACCATGGCAAAACCTGCTTTTTGGGTAACGGTGTAGTCATTAACCCAGGCGTTGTCCTGAAAGAAATTCATGACATTAAAGCTCAAGGCGTAGACATCAGCCGTATCCTTATTTCTGACAGGGCACATGTCGTGCTTCCTTATCATGCACGTCTGGATGAACTGCAGGAAGCTGCTCTTGGCAACAATAAGATCGGCACTACTAAAGGCGGCATCGGGCCTTGCTATATGGATAAGGTAGCTCGTACCGGTATCCGTATGTGCGACTTAATTGATCCTGAAGTTTTTGCGGAAAAATTAAAAATCCAATTAGATGCTAAAAATGCTATTATCACAAAAATCTATGGCGGAGAGGCATTTGACTATGATCAAATGCTGCAAGAATTCACTGCTTTTGCTGATGAATTACGTCCGTACGTAACCGATACAGGCGCTGCACTCGACGATGTTTTCCAAAGCGGTAAATCTGTCTTGTTTGAAGGCGCACAAGCCACTTTCCTTGATATAGACCATGGTACTTACCCATATGTAACAAGCTCTAATCCTACTTCCGGCAATGCTGCTACAGGCAGTGGCGTTGGTCCACGTGCCATTGATCATGTTGTTGGTGTTGTTAAGGCGTATACTACCCGTGTTGGTGAAGGTCCTTTTGTAACAGAACTGCTTGATACTGACGGTCCGGGAAATTATATGCGCGAAACAGGGCATGAGTACGGCACTGTTACCGGACGTTCCCGCCGTTGTGGCTGGCTTGACGCTGTTATGGTCAAAACGGCAGCAAGGCTGAACAGCTTGGATTACCTTGCGATTACACGCCTCGATATTCTTGATAATATGCCGAAAATAAAAATGTGTGTTGCCTATAAACATGAAGGCAAAGAGATTAAACACATTCCTGCCAGCCTGAAAGTTCTCGCCCAAGTCGAACCTGTTTACGAAGAATTCGATGGTTGGATGACCGACATTACCGGCATTCGCACCTATGATGAGTTGCCGTTAAACGCACGCAAATATCTCGAGCGTCTCAGCGAGATTATTGGCGTAGAACTTGGTATTGTTTCCGTTGGCGCAGGTCGTCAACAAACTATAGTTTTGAAAGAGTTGCTGTAATCCCATTCTTTCGTCTACAAAGAGTGGTAAATCTTGAAAAATTTGCAGATATTCGAGGGTTTGATAAAAAAATCTTGACAAACCCTCTGAATTTCTGTAAACTAATAATGTTGTTCCACCAGGAACACATATTGTGATCCACTAGCTCAGTCGGTAGAGCACCTGACTTTTAATCAGGGTGTCCCGCGTTCGAGTCGCGGGTGGATCACCATTTTTTTT
>CAYTOV010000055.1:0-2318 GCA_964439485.1 uncultured Acidaminococcales bacterium
TACCAACACGAGTTGCGATTGCCATAGCTACTGGAGCCATCAATGCGCAGCCTGCGATGTTGCCAGGTCCGATAGTAGTAACAAAAGTAGTTAATACGAAAATAATGAAAGGAATTAATGCAGTATTGCCTTTGCAGACACGTACTGAATAAGCTGTGAGCTTTTCCATAGTACCATTAGTCTGCGCCATACCAAACAAGAAAGTAACACCGGCCAAGATCATGAACAAAGAGAGTGGGAAACCACCCATAACTTTGGCGCCGGTCATACCATTCCAAACGCCACCTACGATAATTGCAAAACCAATACCCAAGAAACCTACGTTTAAATCATCGTTAATACAACTGATAGCAACCAGAACTACAAGCGCAACGATAGACATAAGAGCAGCGGTCGAAATAGCCATACTCATCATCCTCCTAAAATTTGAGATCGTTGTAATGCACCAGAGAATAAAACAAATTATTTATTTCCTTCACTAACATCCTGATGATTTTTGCGGTTCTCTCTCATACGCCAATCAGCTTGTGAAAGCTAGACCTCGCATGATTAGGTAGAAGCTAAGCAACAATACCGTAGTGACTATATTTATTTGTCTTGACGATGATTAAACATCGTCTTGCGGATATTTATCAGAAATTTTTATTATCTCCGATAATTTTATCCGTAAAACACACATCCTTAGGAATTAATCCTCATCCTCGGAACCAGGAAAGGTTTTTTTCAGTGCAATAGTTGCACCAATGAAGACTAAAATTACTGCGAACATTGTAGGCAGTGAAATAGCCATAAGGGTCAGAGCTTGTACTGTAGGGCTACTAGTCATAATTCACATACCTCCTTAAATTTTGGAAAGTGCTGGGATAAGTGCAAGAACAAGGCCACCTGCTACAACAGATGCAACCTGACCTGCTACGTTAACACCGATAGCATGTTGGATAATAAAGTTGGTAGGATCTTCTTTAAGAGCCATTTTTGCGATAACACGGCCGGACATTGGGAATGCAGAAATGCCGCAAGCACCGATCATTGGGTTGATCTTGGTAGTGCTGAAGAGGTTCAGCAATTTTGCAAACAATACACCGCCAACAGTATCAAATACGAATGCTACTGCGCCCAAAGCCATAATCAAAAGAACTTGGTAGTTCAGGAATCTTTCAGCAGTCATAGTACCACCGATGGTAATACCAAGAACTAGGGTAACCAGGTTAGCCAGTTCATGTTCTGCACAGCTGGAAAGGTTCTCTACGCAGCCAGCTTCTTTAAGAATGTTACCGAACATCAAGGAACCGATCAAAGCAACGGAGATAGGAGCAACGATACCAGCAATAAGAACGATCATGATTGGGAACAGGAATTTGCAGGTTTGAGAAATAGGTTCTTCACCTTCAAAGCCCATTTTAATCTGACGTTCATGTTGGGTAGTGCAAGCTTTGATAACTGGCGGTTGGATAACAGGAACCAAAGACATGTAGCAATAAGCAGCTACTGATAGTGGTCCAAGTAATTCAACTGCGAAACGGCTAGCTACATAAATAGTAGTAGGACCGTCTGCTGCGCCGATGATACCGATAGAAGCAGCATGTGGGAAAGAGAAGCCCAAGAATGTTGCTGCAACAGCAGTTGCGAAAATACCGAATTGAGCAGCAGCTGCGAACAACATAACGGACGGACGACGAATCAAAGGTGCGAAATCGCACATTGCGCCGATAGCAACGAAGATAAGAACTGGGAACAATTCGTTACCGATACCAGCTCTGTAAAGGACGATCAAGAAACCTTCTTCGCCTGGAGTTTGTGAAACAGCGGAAGAATGCGGTATATTAGCAAGAATAGCACCAAAACCGATTGGTAGAAGTAGAGCAGGTTCATAGTCATATTGCACAGCAAGCCAAATCAAAACTGCGCCGATAACCCACATAATTACATGTGAAAAAGTAAGACCGAGAAAGCCCATGAGCAATTCATCCAGCCATGGGTATTGCATAAGTAATGCTTCCATGTATTAGACCTCCAATTTATTAATGTAAAACAATAATGAAATAAGACTGTTTAGTGATGGATATTACTCGAAAATCAAGCAATTAGCCAATAATAGCCATGATTTGGCCAGGTTTTACGCTTTCGCCAACAGCTACATTGATGGATTTAACTGTTCCTGCAACAGGAGCAGCCATTTCATTTTGCATTTTCATAGCTTCAAGCATGATGATTACATCACCTTTTTTAACTGCTTGGCCTTCTTTAGCAACGATTTTGCTAACAGAACCTGGCATTGGAGCAGTCATAGTTGTATCGCCTGCTGCTGCTACTGGAGC
>CAYTOV010000055.1:2418-9209 GCA_964439485.1 uncultured Acidaminococcales bacterium
TGGAGCTGCTGCTACTGGAGCTGGAGCTGCTGCTACTGGAGCTGGAGCTGCTGCTACTGGAGCTGGAGCTGCTGCTGGAGCTGCTACTGCAACTACGCCTTCTTCTGCAACCTCAACATTGTAAGCAACACCATTAACATTAACCTTGAATTTTCTCATTTTTTTTCCTCCCTTTCACTTGTGAAAAAAGTTATATATCCGTGCAACTCTCCTAACTACTCGCCAAAGCAAGCAGTTAAAAGATTGCTAACGAATCAAAATAATGATTTAACCAATTGTCAAGCCTTAGAAACAAGCTTTTCTAGCATCCATTAGATCATTGCGACCGGAAATAGCCCAAAGATTGTTTGTACGTTTAATACGTACAACTGGCACGCCACCACCGGCATGTTTGATTGCAGCAGTAATTGCAGCAATCATTTCAGCGTCGTCAGCCATAACAGCATAAACGCCAGCAGTAATAGCCGCGATAACCTCTGGTTGAACACCAGTTGCTGCAGGAGCTGCTACAGGAGTAGCAACAACTTTCTCTTCTGCCGCAGTCTCAGTCTTATTTCCGCCGCCAAACAAGGAACCGAAGAATCCCATGATTATTTCCCCTTTCTATGTCTTATAGCGGAATATTACCGTGTCTCTTAGCTGGACGAGACTCGCGTTTGGATTCCAGCATGTGCAATGCGTTGATGATTACTGGACGGCTATCTTTAGGTTGGATAACCATGTCAACCATACCGCGAATTGCTGCTTGGTAAGGAGTTGCAAAGTTTTCAATGTATTCTTCTGTTTTAGATTTAACATCAGGATCATTTTTGAAAATTACATTCGCAGCGCCCGCAGGTCCCATAACTGCGATTTCAGCAGTAGGCCATGCAATAACTTGGTCTGCACCAAGGTCTTGAGAGCACATTGCGAGGTATGATCCGCCGTAAGCTTTACGAGTTACCAAAGTAATCTTTGGAACTGTAGCTTCGGAGTAAGCATACAACATTTTTGCGCCGTGACGGATGATACCGCCGTATTCTTGGTTAGTACCAGGCAAGAAGCCAGGAACGTCAACAAGGTTCAGCAAAGGAATGTTGAAAGCGTCGCAGAAACGAATGAAACGAGCAGATTTGTCGGATGCGTTGATATCCAGGCAACCAGCCATTACTTTTGGTTGGTTAGCAATGATACCGACAGTTTGTCCGTCCATACGTGCGAAGCAGGTAATGATGTTTTGTGCCCAATATTGTTGGGATTCATAGAATTCGCCATTATCAACGATGCTCTTTATAACGTCTTTCATGTCATAAGCCATGTTGGAGTTGTCAGGAAGCAAAGTGTTAAGAGCTGCATCTTCTCTGCACGGATCATCGCCAGTTTCAACGATAGGAGCACTTTCCATATTGTTGGAAGGCAGGAATCCGAGCAGGTAACGGATTTGTTTTAAGCAATCTTCATCGCTTTCAGCTGCGAAATGAGCAACACCAGAAGTGGTATTGTGGGTCATTGCGCCACCGAGGTCTTCTTGAGTAACTTCTTCACCAGTAACGGACTTAACAACTGCTGGTCCGGTAATGAACATTTTTGAAGTGTTCTTTACCATGTAGATGAAGTCAGTCAAAGCTGGAGAATAAACAGCGCCGCCAGCGGAAGGTCCCATGATTGCAGAAATCTGTGGAACTACACCAGAAGCAATAGTGTTTTCAAAGAAGATCTTGCCATAACCAGCAAGAGCATCGATAGCTTCTTGGATACGAGCACCGCCGGAATCGTTCATACCAACGAGTGGAGCACCCATTTTCAGTGACAAGCGTTGAACTTTAACGATTTTAGCAGCATGCATTTCACCAAGGGAACCACCTTCAACAGTGAAGTCTTGTGCGAACACATAGACCAAACGGCCATCAACTGTGCCGTAGCCAGTAGTTACGCCTTCACCAGGAAGTTCTTTTTTCTCCATACCGAAGTTTGTGCAACGATGTGCAACAAAGCGATCGAGTTCAACAAAGCTACCTTCATCAAGAAGCAATGCGATTCTTTCGCGAGCAGTCAATTTGCCGCCATCGTGTTGTTTTTGAACACGTTTAGGGCCGCCGGCTGCAATGATTTTTTCTGATTTTGCAATCATTTTCTCAATTTTAGCTTGAGTAGACAAATTATTACACCTCCATCTAAATTGGGTCGAACTTGTTTATTTACACCACACATTGTGGGTGTAGACAATTGCGATGTCTCTCTTGAGACAATTTGGCAAGCACTCTACTAATTATTTGTGAGGAGCGCAGAGTTCGAGAAGAATGCCAACAGATTTCGGATGAACAAAAGCGATGTCCATTCCGCCAGCACCACCACGAGGTGCCTTATCAATCATAACGCCGCCTCTTTCTTGTACATCAGCGATAGCAGCATTGATATCGTCAACGCGTACTGCTACGTGTTGGATGCCTTGGCCGTTTTTCTCGATGTATTTAGCGATTGGGCTTTCTGGAGAGGTTGCAACCAAAAGTTCGAATAAAGTTTCGCCGCATGGAATGAAAACGGTTTTAACTTTTTGTTCTTCAACTGTTTCTTCGCCAGTGCAAGTCAGGCCAAGAACCTCAGTGTAGAATTTTTTGGAAACATCCAAATCTTTGCAGGCAATACCAATGTGATCAACACAGATACATTTGAACATGAAAATCTCCTCCTTGAAATGTAATACTATTTAATAATGTCACTTAAGGACACTATCAACAATTTTATCTACTACCGAATACGGATCAACCTCACGGTTTTGCAATTTTACTACTGTATTTGCAAATTCATCGGTAGCAACAACCTTAGCATCAACATAACGGCTTATACGATCATTGACCATAGCCGTAACTTCGGATTTTATACGGTTCGCACGAATCATCTCAATCTTGCCGGTCTGGAACAGGAATTTCTTGTGTTCTTCAATAGAATCAACTACTTCAGTAATTCCTTCGTCCTTGCTAGCTACAGTACGATTGATAGGTGGTCGCCACTCAACACTCTCCTGGTTTAATTCCAGCATCATTTCGATTTCGATATTCAGTTTATCAACGCCTTCGCGGTCGGCTTTGTTGATAGTAAAGAGATCACCGATTTCAAGAATACCAGCTTTAATAGCTTGGATATCGTCACCGAGACCTGGAACAACGACAACCATTGTTGTATCGGCAGTTTTGACAATATCTACTTCTGACTGTCCTACCCCTACGGTTTCAACGATTATAACATCTGTGCCATAAGCATCCATTAATTTTACTGCATCGCCTGATTTTTGAGACAGGCCGCCCAAGCTTCCGCGTGTAGCCATACTACGTACGAAGATACCCTCGTCAGCAATTAGGTCCATCATTCTGATACGATCGCCAAGAATTGCACCGCCAGAGTAAGGACTGGTCGGGTCAATAGCAACAATACCTACGGTTTTGCCACGCTTACGGTATTCTTTGGCCAATTTATCTGTTAATGTACTTTTACCAGCACCAGGTGGTCCAGTAATACCAATGACGTAAGCATTACCTGTATGAGGGTAAATCTGTGTCATAATAGTGACCGCTTCATCATATTCATTTTCCACAGCCGTAATAGCCTTAGATAATGCCAAACGGGAGTGATTTAGTACGCCTTCAACAATATTCAAATGAGTACACCGCCTTGTTGAGGTTTTAGAATAATCATAGGAGATAGCCGGGGTTAGCCCGGCTATCTGATTTTAAATAACCTCTTATTTTACGTTAGCGTTGATGTAGTCAACGATTGCGCTGGTCGGAGTTCCCGGAGTGAATACTTCAGCGATACCTGCAGCTTTAAGGCCAGGGATATCAGAATCAGGAATAACACCGCCGCCGATAGTCAATACATCGGTCATGCCTTTTGCTTTCAATAATTCTACAATCTTAGGGAACAAAGTGTTGTGTGCGCCTGAGAGCAAGCTCAAAGCAACAACATTTACGTCCTCTTGTAATGCGGATTCAGCGATTTGTTCCGGAGTCAAACGAATACCGGTGTAAATTACTTCGAATCCAGCATCGCGCAGTGCGCGAGCAACAACTTTAGCACCACGGTCATGTCCATCAAGACCTGGTTTTGCTACTAAAACTCTAATACGTTTATCCATTATTTTCCCTCCCTAATTGTTTCGCTTACAGTGCTACGTGGGATTTGTATTCGCCGAATACTTCCCTCATAACGCCACAGATTTCGCCTTCAGTTGCGTATGCATGAACAGCTTCGAGAATTAAAGGCATCAGGTTGACGGAATCGTCAGCGCAAGCTGCTTTTAATGCTGCCAAAGTTGCTTCAACTTTAGCATTATCGCGTTTTGCTTTCAATGCAGCAATTTTCTTAGCTTGCAATTCGCCAACAGAACCATCTACGCGAAGCAAGTTTTTCGGAGCTTCTTCTTCTTGTTGGAATTTATTTACGCCAACAATAATTTTGTTGCCTTTTTCGATGTCCATTTGCCATTTGTAAGCGGAATCTTGAATTTCTTTTTGGATGTAGCCTTTAGCGATTGCTTCAGGAGCGCCACCAATTTCATCAATTTTCTTAATGTAGTCCCAAGCTTCAGCTTCGATTTTGTTAGTCAAAGCTTCTACATAGTAGGAACCGCCCAATGGGTCAACTGTATCAGCCAAGCCGCTTTCGTAAGCAACGATTTGTTGGGTACGAAGTGCTATAGTTACGGATTCAGTAGTCGGCAAAGCAAGTGCTTCGTCTTTGGAGTTAGTGTGCAAGGATTGAGTACCGCCCATTACAGCAGCAGCAGTTTGCAGAGCAACACGAACGATATTGTTGTTTGGTTGTTGAGCAGTCAACATAGAACCTGCAGTTTGGGTATGTACGCGAAGCATTTGGGATTTAGCTTTTTTAGCGCCAAATCTTTCTTTCATAACTTTAGCCCATACACGACGGGAAGCGCGGAATTTAGCAACTTCTTCGAGTACGTTGTTGTGTGCATTCCAGAAGAAGGACAGACGGCCTGCGAAAGCATCAACGTCCATACCAGCTTTGATAGCAGCTTCTACATAAGCGATACCATCAGCGATAGTGAATGCGATTTCTTGGGAAGCAGTGGAACCTGCTTCACGGATATGGTAACCAGAGATGGAAATTGTATTCCACAATGGAACGTTTTTAGCGCAATATTCGAAAATATTGGTGATCAAACGCATAGATGGTTTTGGAGGGAAAATGTAAGTACCACGAGCAGCATATTCTTTCAGAATATCGTTTTGGATGGTACCACGAAGTTTATCAGCGGATACGCCTTGTTTTTCAGCAACAGCGATGTACATGCAAAGCAGTACAGATGCTGGAGCATTGATAGTCATAGAAGTGGAAACTTTGGAAAGATCGATTTGATCGAAAAGAATTTCCATGTCAGCGAGGGAGTCGATAGCTACGCCAACTTTACCAACTTCACCTTCAGCCATAGCATCGGTGGAATCGTAACCGATTTGGGTTGGTAAGTCAAATGCGCAGGAAAGACCGCTGCCGCCGTTAGCTAACAGGTAGCGATAACGTTTGTTGGATTCTTCAGCAGTAGAGAAACCAGCATACATACGCATGGTCCAGAAACGACCGCGATACATAGTAGGTTGTACCCCACGAGTAAACGGATATTCTCCTGGGAATCCAAGGTCTTTTTCATAGTCGAACCCTTCTACATCAAGAGGGGTGTAGAGCCTGCTTGGCTCAAGGTTTGCGCGCTCTGGGTTTTTGTCTAATTTTGCTACTACACCTGCAGTATAAGCTTCAAACCCGGCTTTTAGTGTTTCATTTGCCATTCTCAAATCCTCCTTAAAATTTTACTTTTCATATTTTGGTTTGGACGAACCATCATATGGAATGAGAGTTCCCGCCTTACGACGAGATTTATGAGAAGCCCTGAGGCTTTCTCTGTGATATTATACCATCGCCTAAGCGATTTTTAAGACGTGCCGCCGCGACCACCACGCCGGCACACCGTTAAAACAAAGCTAAAATTATTTCTCCATTGTACCGGTTTTTACAAAGCGATCATGGAAGGAAAGTGCTTCGGAAAGGATGTGCGGAGTTTGGCTGTTGCCGCATTCTTTGCAAGCTCTTTCGAAGTAATCTTTAAGAAGAGGTTGATATTTCGGGTTAGCAACTTTGTCAATAATGACAAGAGCGCGTTCTTTCGGGGACAGACCACGAAGGTCAGCTACACCGCGTTCAGAGACGATAACATCAACGTCATGCTCAGTATGGTCAACATGAGAGCAGAAAGGAACTACAGAAGAGATTGCGCCGCCTTTGGCCAAAGAAGTAGTGAAGAATACAGTCAGGTAGCCGTTACGAGCATAGTCGCCGGAACCGCCGATACCGTTCATCAGTTTTGTGCCAGCAATATGAGTGGAGTTAACATTACCGTAGATATCAACTTCAATAGCAGTGTTCATAGCAATAACACCGATACGACGAGCTAATTCAGGGCTGTTAGCAACTTCTTGCGGACGGAGAACAATATATTTTTTGTAATTTTCAACATTTGTATAGAATTTTTTGAGGCAGTCCGGAGATGGGCTCAAAGCTGTACCGGAGCAAACACGAAGCTTGCCTGCATCAATAAGATCGAACATACCGTCTTGGATAACTTCAGTGAAAACGGTAAGGTCTTCGAAGTCAGAGTTTACTAAGCCGTTGATTACAGCATTTGCTACAGAACCAACGCCAGATTGCAATGGAAGCAGGTTCTTTGGCAGACGGCGTTCTGCAACTTCTTGTTTGAAGAAAGCAACCAGGTTTGCGCCCATAGCTTTAGCTTCGTCATC
>CAYTOV010000056.1:0-9102 GCA_964439485.1 uncultured Acidaminococcales bacterium
ATTCTCTTTTTCGCGCCCTGCCAAGTCGATCAGTATGCGGCCATTATGCATCATGATCAGACGATTGCCAAAGCGCAATGCGTCACGCATATTATGCGTAATCATCAAGGTTGTCAAATGATAACGGCTGACAATCTTCTGCGTGAGCCCCAATACCTTTTCCGCGGTCTTAGGATCAAGCGCCGCCGTATGCTCATCCAGCAAAAGAAGTTTCGGCTGATTAAGCGTAGCCATCAAAAGGGTCAAAGCCTGTCTTTGTCCGCCGGAAAGCAACCCGACCTTATCACTCATCCTGTCTTCCAGGCCGAGATCAAGTTCTTGCAATAATATTCTAAAGCGTTCCTGGTCTTCCTCTTTGGAGCTCCAGGCAAAAGTTGGCATCTTGCCGCGCCTTGATGCAATGGCTAAGTTTTCTTCAATCATCATACCGGCCGCCGTTCCCATCATCGGATCCTGGAAAACACGTCCAATATACTTTGCTCTTTTATGCTCAGGATGCTTCGTAATATCATCGCCGTCGATGATAATCTTGCCCTTATCGACCGGGAATACCCCGGCAATAGAATTCATTAATGTGGATTTACCTGCTCCATTACCACCTATTACCGTCACAAAGTCCCCTGAATTCAGATGCAAGGACAAATCCTGCAGTGCTTTTTTCTCATTAATCGTACCAGGATGAAAGGTTTTGGAAATATTTTCTACTCTTAACATTATTTCGCCACCTTTCTGCCATCAATACTTTTTTTGAAAAGCGGCATCGACAAAGCAAAAGCTACCAATACTGAAGTAAACAGTTTTAAATCATTCGGTGGCATACCCATCTGTAAAACCAGAGCAATAACAAAACGGTAGACAACTGAGCCCAGAACAACAGAAATCAAGCAGTTTTTAAAACTCCTTGTGCCAAACAAGACTTCGCCGATAATAACTGATGCTAAGCCTATGACTATTGTTCCTACGCCCATGCCAACATCCGCAAAGCCGTTGCTTTGCGCAATTAAGGCACCGGAAATCGCGACCAATGCATTGCTGATCAGAAGGCCTGAAATAATCGTGACATTAGTATCAATGCCTTGCGCTCTGATCATCTGCTGATTAAAGCCTGTTGCTCTGATTGCTGCCCCAATTTCAGTTCCGAAGAACCAATACATCAAAAGTCCGAACAAAACTGTGCTGACCAGTCCTACAACAAAAACTGCCTGCGCATTGCTGAGCCCGATACTTTTGATAAAAGTAAAAGCTGTGTCAACGCGTAATAAGGAAAGATTAGCCTTCCCCATGATGCGTAGATTAACAGAATACAGTGCAATCATTGTCAAAATACCTGCTAACAAGGCCGGTATTTTCAGTTTGGTATGCAGAATGCCTGTTACCACTCCAGCCAAAGCACCAGCGATGCCCGCCACCAAAATGGCTGTCAGTGGATTAAAGCCTTTGGTCAATAATGCCGCCGCTACTGCTGCTCCCAATGGGAAGCTGCCTTCAACAGTTAAATCAGCGATATCAAGAACTCTGTAAGTCAGGTATACACCTAAGGCCATAATAGCCCAAAGCAATCCCTGTGATAGTGTCGGTAATAGAAGATCCAACATACTATTTAGATGCCTTTGCAGCTTGCAAAATATCAGCAGGAATAGTAATGCCAAGTTTCTTTGCTGCTTCCTCGTTGACTATTGTCTGCATCTCTTTTTGAGATTCAATAGCCATCGCAGCTGGTTTTTCTTTGCCGGAAAGAATGCGGGCAGCCATAGCGCCGGTCTGTAAACCAAGTTTATAGTAATCGATACCGACAGTTGCAAGTCCGCCGGCTTTTACCATGCCGCCTTCACCGCAGAAAACAGGTATCTTTGCTTCATCAGTAATTGCGACCAATGTCGGCATTGCTGAAGCAATGACATTGTCAGTTGGTGCGTATACAGTGTCTACTTTGCCAACCAAGCTTTGAGCAGCTTGTTGAATGTCGTTAACATTAGAAACAGTTGCTTCTACAACATTGATATTTTTTGCTGCTAAAACTTCTTTCAAAATTTTTACTTGCAGCTGGGAATTAACTTCACTCGAACTGTAAACTACACCAACGGTTTTTGTTTGTGGCATAATTTTGAGCATCAGATCAACTTGTTCCTTAATAGGATTCATATCTGTAGTACCAGTTACGTTGCCTTTAGGCTCTTTATTTGATGCTACCAGTTTAGCTTCCGCATAATCAGTTATAGCAGTACCGACGATTGGAATGTCTTTAGTGGCATTAGCCATTGTTTGTGCTGCAGGAGTAGCGATTGCACAAATCAAATCCATTTTGCCGCTGACAAAGCGCTGCGCGATATTCTGCAGGTTGGATTGGTCAGCCTGTGCATTCTGTCTGTCGTAAGTAACGTTTTCCTTTTCTTTGTACCCATTGGCAGCCATGCCGTCAACAAACCCCTTATTGGCAGCATCGAGAGCACTATGCTCTACCAATTGCACAATTCCTACCTTGACCATCTTCTTTTCCGGAGCTGCCGCCTTCTTTTCACCGCCGCAGCCAGCTAATAGTCCCAGTGCCATCACAAAAGAAGCACCTATAGCGAGACCTTTCAAACTTTTTTTCATCATTTCTTCCATCCTCCCATTCTACAATTGAAACAATTATGATAAAAACACGGTTTATGTTCTTCGACGAATTTTAAGAAAATCCTTCTTTACACCTGGTTTTTCCGTAAGCAAACTTCAAAACTAAGCTTGAAGTATTACCTTGGAAGCGCCGGTTTCAGCTTTTCTATTACTTCTTCGCCATTAAGAACACACCATCTTAAATCATCGTGCACCAAAAATACGTCAGCATAAGGTTTGCCCCAGGTATAATCTTCTTTATTATCAGTCAAAGGCCAGACATAATAATCCGAATTATCCAGAACTTTCTTCGCCTTATCAGAAATCAGATAGTCAATAAAAGTTCTGCTGAGAGCTTCTTTCTTAGTCCTGTCCATGATTGCCACACCAATTAATTTGCGTGCCGTGCCATCAGCAGGAATGCTGACTACTAAATTGTTATTGGCAACTGCTGCTGACATTGCTAAGTCTAGCGGTACAATAGTCAGCGCTTTCTCACCTTTACGGACTGCTTCAACAGCAGCATTATCGTTAACGGCATAGGCCAATTCCTGCAATCTGAGGTTTTTCGCATATTCTTCGAACTTTTTTTCACCATAAAGCTGCCATAAAGTTGTCAGGATACGGTAACCGCCTTGTCTCATTAGCGGGTCAGAGACGATAATCTTATTGCGCAGCTCGTCAGTCAATAAATCTGACCAAATCTCCGGTCTTTGCGCACCAGCTTCTGTCATCGCCTTTTTATTTGCTAAAAAAACGAGGTTAGTGGTAAAAAGACCTGTCCAGGTCCCATGCTTATCCTTCAGGCCTGTCGGTATATTGCGCAAATCTTTTGCTTCATAAGGTTTCAGCATTTTTTTGTTGTCCGCCAGGAAATAGTCTTCGGCAGTGCCGCCCAGCCATACATCAAAATCCAAATCTTTAAGCTCATTTATTCTGGTTGGCCCTTGTTGTTCGGCTGGCTTTACGACCTCAATTTTTAATTTTCCCTTATGGTTTTTTTCAAAATCTTTTATAAACGCATTAGTGATATCTTCAGGCAATTCGCTATAAACCTTAAACGTTTCAGCCTCTGTGTCAAGTTTCAACTTGCCGCAGCCACTGAGAGCGAAAAGCGCGATTAAGAAAATAACCAATAATATGCACTTTTTTCTCATATGCTCTTCCTACTTTGTCGATAGTTTGCTTACATTATAACATACACAAGGTACAGAAGAATATTACCCTGCTAGTCTAAGTAGTGCAATATACAACAAAAAACCAGCTGCCTTTTGGCAGCTGGTTTAATTAATAGGCACAGCTTATTCTTTATCAAAAATCATGATGCGGTCAAAATCAAGGTAAACGGTTTCGCCATCTTTGAATGTTCCCAAATCTGCGCCTTTTACAATAACGCGAACGGCTTCATTTCCTACCTGTACACGGTAATCAACAGCATCACCAAGATAGAAGCGATGTGTCAATACACCCTGCATAGTGCCATTTTCAGCGGACAAGGTAATGTTTTCCGGACGCACAGCAATCGTAACATCTCCGGAAAGAGTTGAATTGTTTGGTAACGAAGTTGCCATGCCGGCAATATGCACCCTGCCATCAGTAATTGAACCCGGCAGGAAGTTAACCAAACCAATGAAGTCAGCAACCATTTTATTGGCAGGATTGGAATAGATATCATGTGGCGCACCAATTTGCTGCACAACACCCCTGCTCATAACAACTATGCGATCGCTCATTGCCATTGCTTCGCCCTGATCATGGGTAACATATACTACTGTTATGCCCAGTTCTTTTTGTAAAGCAAGAATTTCAAAGCGCATGCTTTCACGCAATTTAGCATCGAGATTAGAAAGAGGTTCATCCAATAACAACAGACCAGGGCGTGCAACCAAAGCACGTGCCAAAGCAACACGTTGTTGCTGACCACCTGATAATTGATGAGGATAACGTTCAGCATATTCATCCAGATGTACTAAAGCAAGCATTTCCTTCACTCTCTTAATACGCTCTTCTTTAGCAACTTTCTGAATTTTTAACGGGTAGCCTACATTGTCAAGCACAGTCATATGTGGCCAAACAGCATAGGACTGAAAAACCATGCCGATATCACGTTTTTCAGGCGGAACAAATTTGTTCTTCACTGAAGAACTTACACATTGCTCACCAATATAGATTTCTCCTTCTGTTGCTCTTTCAAAACCGGCAACCATTCTCAAGGTTGTAGTTTTACCACAGCCTGAAGGTCCAAGAATAGATACGAATTCGCCGTCTTCAACTACCAGATCAAAATCATTGACCGCAGTTACTCCGCCGAATCGCTTAAAAATATGTTCAATGCGTACTTGTGCCAATTTTCCCACTCCTTAATTAAATTCCGACATTTCCCTTACTAACTTTGTTCAGGATAATGTTACCGAGCAAAACAATGCCCAGGATTATAACAGACAATACCGAAGCATTCTGTGTATCAGCATATGTTTGCAATTCGTATAACAGAACACCGATAGTTTTCGTGTCGCCGCTGTACAAAAGCAAAGACATTGTTAATTCGTAGAATGACGGCATAAATATCAAGAACCAGCCTGCTATAACAGACGGTGCAATCAGCGGCAGAATGATATCCTTACATGTTCTGATCCAGCTTGCACCTGAATTGAGGGCAGCCTCTTCCAAGGAAATATGCACCTGGCTGAGTGAAGCCGCAATCGTCCTAACGGACATCGTCATGTATTTAACAAGGTAGCTGACTATCAAAATCCACATTGTTGAATAAAGATTCAACCCGTAGTTACCAGAGAAAGTGATAACAAGCGCCAACGCAATAACGATACTCGGGGTCGAGCCACCGATAATCGTCAAAAGGTCTGGCAATGATCTGCCCTTGACACTGGTTTTAACCGAGAGATAAGCAATAAAGACAGAAAGGATTGTGCCGACTGTAGCGGCTATAACAGCATACAGAACGGAGTTCCAGATGCTTTCCATATATTGAGCACTCGTCAGAACCGGTATCCAACTCTCAAAGCTAAGGTTATCAAAACCAACCGGTTTGGACATGCTCTTCAGCAAGGAAGTTACAAGGATGGAGAAAAGCGGGATAATTACCGCAATCGTAGCATAAAGACCTACACCGATAAAAGCCGGCCATTTCCATTTACCAAGTTCAACCATATTCGGGCGGGTACTTTTGCCACTAATCGTAGTGTAATCCTTACGGCCAAGCATCCAGGTCATAAAGAACAATAATGAATTAGCTAGAATCATCAAAGAAGCGGCAAGAGCCGTTGCATCACGGATACCCTTGTCATCTCCCATATAAATGTAGGTAACTATACGGGTCGTCATAACTTCAATATTTCCAGGCATACCGACGATAGCAGGAATACCAAAGCAGGAGCCTGCTGCGATAAATACCAGCAAACCACCGGCCAGGATACTTGGTGCCATGAGAGGGAGTGTAACATCAATCAAAGTTTTGAGTGGTGATGCACCGGAGACTCTCGCAGCCTCTTCCAAAGTCGGGTCCATTTTTTCCATAGCACGGGAAATCGTAATAAAAGCAAACGGAGAATAGAAAAGCGTTAAAACCCAAGCCAGGCCGCCAAATGTATAGATATTGAAAGGAGCCTGCTGTAAACTGAATGCCCATTTTAAAATCTGATTTAAATATCCTACGCTTGGATTAAGAAGCTGAACCCAGGCAATAGCTCCAACATAAGGAGGAATCATGTAACTTGCTACCAATAAGGTACGAAATGTTTTTTTGCCCGGCAAATCAGTCCTGCCGACCAGCCAAGCCAAAGGAAACGTAACAATAACGCTGGCTACCATAACCATCAAGGATAATTCTACCGTATTTGTGAGTGCCTTCCAGTTAACAATAGTGCTGTAAACAACTTTATAATTATTAAAATTAAAATGACCATCCTGGTAGACACTGTCAAAAACTAATACTCCCATAGGGAACACAACAAAATAAACCAATAACAGTACTGAAATCAAAATAACGATCAGCTTACTGTTAATTCTTGAAATCAAGCCCACTGGAGCTCCTTTCCCCGACACGATTCTTTGTCGGTGCAAAGCTAAATTTTAATACTGTAATAAAAATCGGAAAACAGGGACCGTCACATAACGGTCCCTGATTCTCTAAAAATTACTATTTTAGAATGAATGAAGGAACTATTCCATTACCCTCATACGGAACTGTTCTTTAATTTGTGCATTATTATCAGCAAGTTTCTGCCAATCGATCTTTACTGCATTATCAATAAAGGTTTTCAGAGCAGGAGCGCCTTTTGGTGGTTCAACATCGCCGCGAACGGAATGCATCCAGCCTTTGACAACAGCCTGTTGGCCTTCTTTGGACAGCCACCAGTCAACAACTGCTTTTGCACCATCAGGATTCTTAGTAGTGCTCATGATAGCGATTGGGCTTGGTACTACGATAACGCCGTCACCAGGATAAACAACCTTCAATGGTTCTTTCTTGGTATCAGCAAGTTTCAGAATGTTTTCTTCCAAAATCATTGCAGCTGCATATTCGCCGGTCAGCAATTTGTTTTGGATTGCAGAGTTACCTTGTTCAACGTGAATATCATTTGCTTTCAGTTGATCAAAATATTCCCAGCCATATTTGTCAGCCAAAGCACCAACTGCTACATAAGCAGTACCGGAAAGCATCGGGTTAGGCATAGCAATCTTGCCTTTCCATTTTGGGTCGGTCAAATCTTTCCAGGTTTTTGGAGCATCTTCAGGTTTTAATTTATCAGAGTTATAAGCAATGATCATGTTGGAAATACGGACAGCAGTCCAAGCGCCATCTTTATCTTTGGCACTGACAACGTCTTTCATGTTTGGTGAAACATAGTTCAACAAGCGTTTGTCACTTTGCAGTTTCAGATAATAAGAAGGATCCGCAACCATCAAAAGGTCTGCAGCAACTTTGTCAGCTTTGATTTCGCCAGTAATCTTGGTGATAACATTTTCAGTACCACCCTGGAACCAGGATACTTTCATGTCTGGGAAAGCTTTTGCAATATTAGGTTTGCACATATTATCAATAATATCCGGATAAATAGAAGTGTAAACCATTACATCGCCCTTAACTTTACTACCACCTTTGTTGTCAGCAGCCTTTTTGTCGCCGCCGCAACCTGCTGCTACTACCATAGCAAGTACTGCCGCAGTAGCAATCAACCATTTTGCCTTTTTCACAAACATCCACTCCCTTGTGTATTTTTGCAATCTGCCTTATAGATTTCGCCCAATGAAGTCAAAATCCTGCTTACAATTGGAAAAAATTTTACACATTTTAACTTTTTTTCGCATTTTTCCTGAAAAAACACCTTCCCAGAAAAAACTTTCTTCCACCAGTATACAAAGGGACTTTTTGTATCCCCTATGGACTGTTATTGTCCCTGGGTGTCTTCCTGTGACACAGCCAAAAAATTAAGCTCCCACGCCGGCACATAGGGATGCTTTCTTAAATAAATATCATAGTTTTTATTGAGATGCCACAGCAATAAAGGCAAGCGCCATAGATCATCGTCACGGTGGTAAGCTGCCACGAATAATTTGGGAGCCCATTTGCCGATTGTCTCAGCCGCCCCGCTCAAAGCCTCGAATTCTGCACCTTCCACATCAAGCTTCATATAAGAAACCGTTCTGCCCTGCATAATATGATCGACCGAATCAACAGGAACTTCTACTTTACCGTCAGGCTGCAGAGCGGACTGTCGGCCGCCGCTGGCTGCAAAACTCAATGTCCCTTCTTCACTCCATATTCCTTTATTAAGCAAACGGACATGTTCAAGTCCGGCTTCTTCGACAAAACGCTGCATTTTTTTGAAATTCTTGCTGTCAGGTTCCAAGGCAACTATTTCGCGATAAGAGGAATCCGTATAATTAAGGAACTCTTTGATGGTATCGCCATCATAGGCTCCCAGATCAACAAAGGTTTCATCCTTGCCAAACTGAAATATCTGCTGACAGTCTTCCTGCCTCATCGTCGTTATAGCTTCCAGATAAGATAGTTTGCCGCTTAATTTATAATTAAGTGTCGCCGCAAAGACCTCTCTGGACACTTCGTCAGCCAAAGCAACATAAACTTCCATTAATTCCTTCTGATATTTTGCAAGCCAGCTGAAACTAACTACTTCATCACCCTCAAAAAGTGGTAAATGCGGTGCTATGGTTTCGTGCTTATGTGCAAGAGCAAAGAAATGTTCCAGAACTGCTGGTGACTCACTGGCAAAGGCAATAACAAGCAAAAAGTCCCGGTATTGGCTGACAACATCTGCATACTTGCAAATCTTGTAGCCGCGGAAAATTTGTCCGCGCACAAAATCATCACTGGCAAAAACAGCGGCAACCTTTACGCCGTTAGCGTCACACCAGTCCAGTATCTTATCTGCGCCATTACCCATGCCATATAAAACTATCGGTTTGTTTGTATTTTTGAGCCTGTCCCAGGCAGTTTCCGTTTCCTTTATAAAAGGCAGCATAATT
>CAYTOV010000057.1:0-7425 GCA_964439485.1 uncultured Acidaminococcales bacterium
CATCAAAATTCACCTCATATGCTTTAAAATAATCATTTTTATTATACTATAGAATCGAACTTTCTTGCTAAAAAGAAGCTTCCTTATGAGACAAAAAAAAATAGCATAGCTCCCATCTTCATAGGAAACCATGCTATTTAAGTTTTTTTAATAATTAAGAATCTTTAAGGGATTTACGGTCTGTCCATTAAGCAAAACTTCGAAATGCAGATGTGGGCCAGTGCTGTAACCGCTGCTGCCTACATAACCGATAATATCACCTTTCTTAACACTGTCACCAGAGCCGACAGCAATAGCGCTCATATGTCCGTAGGCTGTTTCATAACCATTGCCATGAGAAACCTTGACATAACGACCATAACCACCGTTCCAGCCAGCCTGCTCTATATCACCGGCTGCGGAAGCATAAACTGGGTCACCATAATTGCCGGCAATATCAATACCGGGATGAAAATCGGAACCATAGCCGAAAGGATCATAACGATAGCCATAGCGAGAAGAAATTTCGCCGCTGTCCGTAGGCCAATAATTAGGCGTAACACTTTTTTGTTCAAGCTGTTCCAGCATATTACTCAGATTTTCATATTTGTATGTGATACGTTCCTCAATAAGTTTATTCTGCTTACTAAGGACATCCATATTACTAAGACCAATTTTACCCGGGCCGCCCTGACCCTTCATATCGGCATCATAAGAAGCACGGTCAACACCACCACGTGATGTGCCATTGCCATCCTGATCCAAAGTTCTGCGTACTTCTGCTTCCAGCGCAGCAACTTCCGCTAGGTTTTTTTGAATTTTTTCATTCTCAGCCAGCAGGGCCTGCAATTTTTCTTCCTGTCGGGCATATTGCGCACGATAGGTCATAAGTTCTTGCTGCTCCTGATCTGCCCTATTAACAGCATAAGCGCCTTTAACCAGGCTGCCAATACCGCAAATCATAGCTACGCAAACGAGAATGGCCACAGGTTTCTTGATGCGGAAAACCCTTGTACCCTTGCCCGGACGTGCGATTGCTACAACATAATCCCGATTTGGGGTATACTCTTTTTCTTGCTGTTCCATCAAAAATACCTCCTAAACACTTTCCCATTATCGCACAATTTGCAATATTAATCAAATTGCTCACAAAAAAGACACAAACGGAACAGCATTTATGTAAAGTTTTTAGCAGTTGAAATTTTATTTATAAAAGCCAATTTTTTTGCCCAAAGACAAAATTCTGTGCCCGATAAAAGGCAATTCTTCAGCTTCCTCACGGTGCAGTCCACCCAGTGCAATAAGGCTAATACCATAAATCGGTACTGCCACAATCAATGAAGCCAAAATATTCCAGGCACCCCAGGAAGGAGTAATTAAGAGGACACCCCAAACGGCAGCACCCATTGCCAAAGAAGCAAGGAATGGTTTTAATACGCCGCCAATTGAAAGGGAAAACCCAGTGTATTTATATATGAAAAATAAATTCATAATAGCCGCAACACCAATGTCAGAAACCGTTGCCCAGGCAGCGCCTTTAATGCCCATTTCAGGAATTGCTGTCAATACCCAGCTCAGGACCACTTTGGTCGTAGCCGCAATAATCATATTAATGACAGGGATAGTTGTCTTACCCAGTCCCTGCAAAATACCTGTGCTCACCTGATGCAGTCCAAGCATAAAGATAGCTGTACTCATCGTTTGAATGGCGGGTGCAGCATTCGGTGCATTATAAATCATGGTGGCAATTTTCTCCGCCAGGATAAATAAACCAATTGTACAAGGTATGGTAATAATGGAAGTCACACTGAAAGCGGTCTTCAATTTTGCTTTGATACCAGCCTGGTCCTTCATTATGCGTGATTCCGAAATAGCCGGCACGAGACTGATAGCCAGTGAGGCTGTAAGAATGGTAGAAAGATTGATCAAAGGAACTGCCATACCGGTAAGATAACCGAACATCTCAGTAGCCTCGCTGACATTAAAACCGGCTACTTCGAGTCTTGCCGGTACAATCAGCAAATCCAGATTGGCTACCACAGGCAGCATCAGACTAGACATCGAAACCGGCAACGCAAGTCTGACCAGCCGCTTGACCACATCCCAAGACGATTCTTTGGCAAACTCAACCTTCTGGTTATTTATCTCATTATGAAATTGTTTCTTCAGTCTGGTGTAAAACCAACATAAGACCAAGAGACCGCAAAAAGCACCCACGCCAGCACCCATACTGGCACCGCCGGCAGCATAAGCAAGCCCACGCGGCATAAACATATTAGCAAAGAAAATCATCGTAACAACACGTGTCAGTTGTTCAACTATTTCGGAGGCAGCGGTAGGCGTCATAATCTGCCAGCCTTGCAGATACCCGCGAAAGCTGGAAAGAAAAGTAACAAAAAATACAGCCGGTGCCAAGGCTATGATCGAATAGTAGGCACGGCCATCTCTGATCAGATGGTTATCGATCAGCCACCCTGCTCCGAACAACAATGCTCCGGAAAAAATAAGGCCGGTCAAAAGAAGCAGCCGCAGCGATATATGAAAGACTCTCTGTGCACCGAGATAGTCCTTCTGCGCAAGTTTTTCCGCCGTTATGATCGAGATTGCAACAGGAATACCGGCAGAAGAAACCGTAATTGCCATCAAGTAGATTGGAAAACCCATCTGGTAAAGGCCAATGCCTTCGCCACCCATAACACGTGACAAAATAATCCAGTTAAGTGAGCCAATCACTTTGACCACTATACTGGAAATAGTAAGAATCAGAGTACCTTTTAAAAATTTATGATTATTTGTCTTAGCTTCAGTCTTTTGCTCCATAGCTCTCCGTCCTGCTGCAAACAAAGCAGCGATAGTTAACACAATTATACATGATAATTATCTACTCATGTGGTAATTTTTACAAGTCTTTTTCGGCATTTTGCCTTCAATTATGTTGCTTTCCTTACAATCAGTTGCTACAATTAGTTTGATAATGTTTGATACTAGAAGGAGGTCCTTACATGAAAAAATTGTTTGCCCTTGTTCTTGCCTCCATCCTCGCTTTTTCAGCTCTTGCAGGATGCGGCAGCGATAAGAAGGGCGCAGACAAGAAGGCCGGTGAAAAAACCAAGGTTGCCTTTGTCTATGTCAGTTCTGCCAAAGATGGCGGATACTCCATGGCTCATGACCTCGGCCGCCAATACGTCGAGAAAAATATGCCCAACGTAGAAGCCACCTTTATGGAGTCGGTACCTGAGGGTGCTGATGCTGAGCGTGTCATCAGCCAATTGGCATCACAAGGCAATAAGATCATCTTCACTACCAGCTTCGGTTACATGGATCCAACCATTAATGTAGCTAAAAAATACCCGGATGTAACTTTCCTGCATTGTTCCGGCTACAAAACAGCCCCTAATGTTGGTAATTACTTCGGCCGTATGTATGAAGCACGTTATCTGACCGGTATCGTTGCCGGCAAACAAACGAAAAGCAACGTGATAGGTTATGTTGCAGCTTTCCCGATTCCTGAAGTTGTTCGCGGCATCAATGCCTTCACACTTGGTGCTAAATCGGTTAACCCTGATGTAAAAGTCAAAGTTCTCTGGACAAACACCTGGTACAATCCTGCCAGTGAAAAGCAAGCGGCTCTTACCTTGCTTGATGCCGGTGCTGACGTTATTGTCCAACACCAGAATACGCCTGGCCCACAGCAAGCTGCTGAAGAACGTGGCAAATTCGGCATTGGTTACAACGTAGATATGTCCGGTGCAGCTCCCAAAGCTGAACTCACTTCTGCCGTCTGGAACTGGGGTCCTTATTATGCAAGTGCCATTCAGCAAATCATTGATGGCAAATGGAAATCCGGTGCTTACTGGGGTTCTATGAAAGACAAGGTTGTTGACATCGCTCCTTACGGCCCTGCTGTCAGCGACGATACCAAGAAAATTACTGATGCTGCCAAAGCAAAAATTATTGACGGCAGTCTGAAAGTATTTG
Organism: uncultured Acidaminococcales bacterium; assembly: GCA_964439485.1. Classification (GTDB taxonomy): domain Bacteria; phylum Bacillota; class Negativicutes; order Acidaminococcales; family Acidaminococcaceae; genus RZYP01. The sequence goes on from CAYTOV010000057.1 coordinate 3,958, forward strand.
CCGGTCCAATCAAAGACCAAACCGGCAGTGTTAAAGTTGCCGAAGGCCAGACAATGTCAGATGAAGATCTGCTGAAATTTGACTGGTTTGTAGAAGGCGTTGAAGGAACAATAAAATAAAATAAATTTTAAGGGGATGTTTCGCATGAAAAAATTGCTTGCTCTCGCCCTGACGCTCACAGTAGCGTGCGCTGCTCTGGCAGGCTGCGGCGGTGACAAAAAGGCAGCTGACAAAAAAGCCGGCGAAAAAACAAAAGTAGCTTTTGTTTATATCGGTTCAGCTAATGACGGCGGTTATTCCATGACTCATGATCTTGGCCGTCAATATGTCGAAAAAAATATGCCTAATGTACAAACCAGCTTCGTTGAATCTGTACCAGCCGGTGCTGACGCTGAACGTGTTATCACCCAACTGGCATCTCAAGGCAACAAAATCATCTTTACCACAAGCTTCGGTTTCATGGACCCAACAATCAACGTAGCAAAAAAATATCCTGATGTTACTTTTCTGCATTGCTCCGGCTACAAAACAGCTCCTAATGTAGGAACCTATTTCGGCCGTATGTACGAATCCCGCTATCTGACCGGTATCGTTGCCGGCAAACAAACCAAGAGCAACGTAATCGGTTATGTTGCAGCTTTCCCGATTCCTGAAGTTGTCCGCGGCATTAATGCTTTTACACTCGGTGTTCGCTCTGTTAACCCAGATGCGAAAGTAAAAGTTGTCTGGACCAACACCTGGTATAATCCTGCAGGCGAAAAACAAGCCGGCCTGACCTTGATTGATTTCGGTGCTGACGTTATTGCTCAACACCAAGACACCCCTGGCCCACAGCAAGCTGCTGAGGAAAGAGGCGTTTATGGCATCGGCTATGATATGGATATGACCAAAGCAGCACCTAAGGCTGAACTTACAGCTGCTATCTGGAACTGGGGTCCTTATTATGTAAATGCTATTCAACAAATTCTTGATGGCAAATGGAAGTCTGGCGCTTATTGGGGCGGCATGAAAGATAAAGTTGTTGATATCGCTCCTTACGGTCCTGCTGTAAGTGAAGATACCAAGAAAGTTACTGATGCAGCTAAAGCCAAGATTCTTGATGGCAGCCTGCAAGTATTTGCTGGTCCTATCAAAGACCAATCCGGCGCAGTGAAAGTTCCTGCCGGCAAAACAATTTCTGATGAAGATCTCCTTAAAATCGACTGGTTTGTCGAAGGCGTTGACGGTACCATTAAATAAAATCAACCCAAAACTAAAAGAGCGTTTCGCAATTGCGAAACGCTCTTTTTATTTTGATAGCTTAAAACTTAAACTTACTTTTCACCACAATTCCTTTTGGCACTGGCACGATGGCAATGAATTGCACCACGTCAAGCACATTCTTGCCCATGAAACTGGTCCTGACAAGTTTGCTGCAATTGATAAGCTCTGTGAAATAGACTTCCAGCATACCATTGGCATAAGTACAGACAAAATCTTCATGTTCAATCACTGTGTCATCAAAGATTCTGTTAACTATCGCCATGATGAGCTTGGTTCCCAAGGTCTGGGCAACAGCTTCCAAAAATTTGTTGTCGCCAACCGCAAAATCAACTAAGCGCAGTCTGACATACGCCTGTTTTTTGTTAATGGTAAATTCTTCCGGAACAATGAAAAGTTTCAGGCTGCCATGTTCTTTATGTTCAACCTCTAAAGCCATACCTGAATCTTCATGATAGCTGATACCCTTAAAAACCAAATCGCTTTTAGCTAACGAATCTTTAAGGTAAAGATTGATCTCTTCATAAGGGATGGTAAGACCGCCGTGCGAAATATCTTCCCACTTCTGAGCAGACAGCCAGTGGCTGCTTTTTTCTTTCAAAGGCTGGAACCAATCGAGCACGCCGCTGATTGCGCCTTCAACTTTTTCCGCTGCCGTGTCAGCCTTCACCTTGATATTTTGAAAAACCGACTCGGCTTCCATTTTGAAGCTTTTGCTTTCATCACCCAACGGTTTATCCTTGCATTCCAGGCCTGCTATTTCTTTGAATTTAGTCATGCCTTCATCGCGTGCTTCTTCAAATATTTCTCTGAACTGAGCAACATCCTGAGGCTGTCCAGCTTTCAGCCAGGCATTAGCTACCTTGCCAACACCATAAGTCACGGCGATACCGACAGGTACCTGCACAGGCGCCAAAGGAATCAACGTTACCAAAGTCTGCCCGACAAAAGAACCACCTAATGAGTATAGCAGTCCCAAAACCGCGCTTTCTTCCAGCTTCACGCCACGCAGTTCGCCCAGCCGCATAATCATATAGACTTCATTTGCCATCAGAGCCATCGTACCAACCAGCGGAGCCACAACTATGACGCCGGCACGTGCCGCACCCCACAGACAAATTTTTTCAGCTTCCCGTTCTACATCTATTATCTTGTCCAATATTCGTCCTCCTTATTTAAATCTTAACGTCGATCTGAGCGGAAACACCTACGCCCTGAACACGGCTAAAATTAGTCGGGTTTTTGGAATCAATTGGTATCAAAGCCTTGACTCTGAAGGTATTGCTCATAAAATTACCTTCGAGCTGCAAGGCCGCCTTGCACTCATCAACCAGTTCCTGCGGCCCTGAAACCTGTGCCGCGCCAACATAGCCGCCACTGCCTATAGTAATAATAGGCACAACCTTGGTAGCATATTCGCTGCTGACACCATGTTTGGCCGTAAGCGCATTAATAAAATCATTCAGTTCATCCGCGTATCTGTCGACCAGATAGCCAATGCCACCGACTTTAAGAACATCACCAAGGATACTCGCATTTACGGTAGGCACGGCATTAACCATGAAAAAACTTGCCATTGCAGCGATTACCACTGCTTTCTTTCCACTGTGAAAACTCATAACCTCACCTCCACTTGCTAATCTTATATAATTTCCACAGTAAAATATAAATACCTTTTCTCGTAAGTGAATATTCTGTGAAGAAAAATCCTGCGTCCCGGCGTTTAACATAGTGATATAATTGAGGTAAATACTGATTTACGGAGGACTTACTCTTGGCGGATTTATTATTTAAAGCGCAACAACTTTGCTTTCATGACAAAATATGTTTTGCTGACCTGGAAATTCCTACTGGCAAAACAACTTTCGTTACCGGACCGAGCGGAGCCGGTAAATCTACTCTGCTGCGGCTTTTGAATGGTGTTTTGTCACCTACTCATGGACAGCTTTTTTATTTAGGTCGTAACCTTGAAGACTTTGACACCATTGAGCTGCGTAAGGAAGTCCTTTTGGTAAGTCAGGCCGTTTTCCTTTTTGAAGGTTCCATCCGCGATAATTTCGCTGCCTTCTATGAGCATCGAGAGAAAAGTCTACCCAGCGACGAAAAAATTAAAAAATTCCTGTCAATCTGCTGCCTGCCTTTTGGGCCTGACGCCATAACTAATACCATGTCCGGCGGCGAAAAACAACGTCTCTATCTGGCAATATT
>CAYTOV010000057.1:7525-8724 GCA_964439485.1 uncultured Acidaminococcales bacterium
AAGCTGCTCATCGTCGCCAGCTTCCGCATGACGATACAGCTGATTTTGGCAGGTCTCGTCCTGACCTATATTTTTGACAATCAAAATCCTTTATTCACAACGCTTTATTTGCTAGCCATGATTGGTTTCACTATCAAACGCACCTTGGGAAAAAGCCCTGGCCTGAACAAACAATTTAGAATTATTGTGGCTGGTTCCATCGCTTTCTCCGGTCTCTCCACCTTGGCCTTTTTCGTTGTTGGCATCGTTGGACAGAATCTTTTCAACCCGCAATATGCTATTCCAATTGCCGGCATGATCATGGGCAATACCATGACCGGTGTAACGTTAGCGTTAAAATCTTTTTCCGATAGTTTAAAAAGTCAGCGTGCCAAAATCGATTCCCTGCTGAATCTAGGCGCAACGCCACAAAAAATCTTATTGCCTTATGTGAACAATGCACTGGAAACAGCATTATTGCCTACTTTAAACAGCATGGTTGGCATGGGTATCGTTTCCCTGCCGGGTATGATGACCGGTCAGATTCTTTCCGGCACACTGCCAATGACTGCCATCATGTACCAGATTGCTATTATGATTGTTATCTGTACCACGGTTTGCCTATCTTCCTTCTCTTCTCTGCATTTTGGTTACCAGACTTTGATCAATAGCCGTAACCAAATTAAACTGATTGGTGAATAAATATAAAATCACCAAACAAGATCCTTCGACTGCGCTCAGGATGACAAGATAGGTGTCATTCCGACCGAAGCGGAGGAATCTTTTTTGAGTTATCTTGACTGAGCTCAACATGAGAAAAAGGCGTTTGGACTAATTCATTAGTCCAAACGCCTTTCATATTTTTTATTTGCTCTTTATTGCTTTGACAATTTGTTCTGCCAGCCGCACAGCCCGTACACCATCAGCTGCATACATATCGGCGTTAATTTCTTTGGCATATTCGGCAGTCAGGACTGCGCCGCCTACAATAATTTTAGCCTCGACGCCTTCCTTGTGTAGCAGCTTAATTGTTTCTTCCATACTGCCAAGCGTCGTCGTCATCAAGGCACATAAGCCCACGATTTCAGGTTTTTCCTTCTGAACTGCTGCCAGGATAGTTTCCGGATCAACATCTTTGCCCAGATCAACAACGGCAAAACCGCTATTACTTAATAAGGCACTGACAATGTTCTTGCCTAAGTCGTGAATATCACCTTTCA
>CAYTOV010000058.1:0-5572 GCA_964439485.1 uncultured Acidaminococcales bacterium
AGAAGGAGGACAATAATATGCATAAAGATATAAAGCAAGTCTTATTTGATGAAGAAGAAATAAGAAAAAGAATTATAGAACTCGGTGAACAAATTACCAAAGATTATGCTGGTCAGGGATTAGTAGTTGTTTCATTGTTAAAAGGTGCGGTTTACTTTACTGCCGAGTTGACTAAGCATATAGATTTACCGGTCAGACTGGATTTCATGATATCTTCATCTTACGGCAACAGCACTATCAGCACTGGCAGCATCAACATCACTAAGGATCTTGACGAGAATATTGCCGGCAAGCATGTTCTTCTGGTTGATGATATTATTGATACCGGTTTGACATTGGAAAAAATTTCCAATTTACTGCTGACAAGGAATCCTTTATCCGTTAAAACGGCTGTTTTGTTGGATAAAGGCTCAAGAAGGGTTAATGCAATGAACGCCGATTATGTTGGTTTTGCGATTCCGGATGAATTTGTAGTTGGCTATGGCCTCGATTTTGCGGGCGATTACCGTAATTTGCCGGTCATAGGTATTTTGAAACCATCCGTTTTTGCCAAAAAATAAATGCACTTGTCCTCAAAATCAGATTAGTGTATCATTATACAATGTGATAGTATAGAAAAGTTAGGAAGGAGGGCATTTTTGTGGGCAAATTTTTTAGAAATGTCAGCTTTTATCTGCTGATTATCATAGTTGCCATCTGGATTATTGAATATTATTCTACGAATGCTGTCAGTAAAACGGATATTTCCTATAGTAACTTCATGAAGCAGGTACAGCAGGATGAAGTTAAGCGTGTAACTATAGTGGAAAATGTCATTACCGGTAAATTGAAATCCGGTGCTGATTTTACTACCGTTGCTCCTGAAGACCCTGAATTAATCCATACACTGCGTAGCCATGATGTGGAAATCAAGGCAGAACTGCCACCGCAGCCACCATGGTGGATGAATATTATTTCTTCTATTTTACCAATGCTGTTGATTGTTGGTATTTGGTTCTTACTTATGCAGCAAAGCCAGGGCGGCGGAGGACGAGTAATGTCTTTCGGCAAAAGCAGGGCTAAGATGTATGGGGACGAAAAAGTCAAAATTACCTTTAAGGACGTAGCTGGTGCCGATGAGGCCAAGCAAGAGCTGGAAGAGGTAGTTGAATTTTTGAAGCAGCCGAAAAAATTCAACGAATTGGGCGCAAGAATACCAAAGGGTGTCTTGTTGTTCGGACCTCCTGGTACAGGTAAGACTTTGCTGGCTAAAGCCGTTGCAGGCGAAGCTGGAGTGCCATTTTTCAGTATCAGTGGATCTGATTTCGTGGAAATGTTTGTTGGTGTCGGTGCTTCACGTGTCCGTGACTTGTTTGAACAAGCCAAAAAGAATGCTCCTTGCATTATTTTCATAGATGAAATCGATGCTGTCGGCAGACAAAGGGGTGCCGGTCTTGGCGGTGGTCATGATGAACGTGAGCAAACGCTGAACCAGCTGCTTGTTGAAATGGATGGTTTTGGTGCTAATGAAGGTATCATTATGATTGCGGCAACCAACCGCCCTGATATTCTTGACCCGGCTTTGTTACGTCCAGGTCGTTTTGACCGTCAGATTGTTGTAGATCGTCCGGATATCAGAGGACGTCAGGAAATACTGAAAGTACATGTTAAAGGTAAGCCTATCGGTGAGGATATAAACTTGGATGTTGTAGCAAGACGTACTCCTGGGTTTACCGGAGCTGATTTGAGCAACCTCGTCAATGAAGCCGCTTTGCTTTCTGCAAGACGCAATAAGAAAAAAATTACCATGTCGGAAATGGAAGAGGCTGCAGAACGCGTTATGATGGGACCAGAGCGTAAAAGCCGCGTGATCAGTGATAATGAAAAGAAACTCACAGCTTATCACGAAGGCGGTCATACTTTGGTTGGCATGCTTCTTGACCATACTGATCCGGTACACAAAGTTACGATTATTCCGCGCGGACGTGCAGGCGGTTATACCTTGAGCCTGCCAAAAGAAGACCGTTATTATGCAACACGCAGTGAACTTTTAGACGAACTCAAGCTGCTCCTTGGCGGTCGCGTAGCCGAAGCTTTAGTGCTTAACGAAATTTCCAGCGGTGCCAGCAATGACCTGCAGCGTGCTACCAGCCTTGCCCGCCAAATGATCTGCGAGTATGGTATGAGCGAGAGACTTGGCGCAGTAACCTTTGGCCATCGTCAGGATCAGGTTTTCCTTGGCAGGGATATCGGCAGAGACAAAGATTACAGTGAAGAAGTTGCCGCTCAGATTGACAGCGAGATTCGTCAATTTATTGATGAGGCTTACCAGGGAACGGTCAAGCTGTTACAGGATAACATCGACAAGCTGCATCTGATAGCCGAAGCCTTGATTGAACGCGAAACGTTGGAAGGTTATGAAGTGCAACAATTGATGGAAAATGGCAAGATATTGCCAAAACAAGAAAAACCTGAAGAACCACCAAAAGAAGAACCGGTTCCTGTTGAACCTATGGCAGAAGATGAAAAGACAGAAGAGATAAAAACTGCCAAAGATGTTTTGCAGCCGGCAACTGATAAGTCAGGAACTGATCTGGCTCATTCAGCAAATACCAAAGAATAATATTCTGAATATAAGAGATTTCCTTTGCAAAGAGGAAATCTCTTTTTTTATGGCTTGACAACAGGTTAACCTGTTGCTATTCTAAGGATAACAAAAAAGTGGAGTGTGATAAAATGCGTCAGCGTATATTGGAAGTTTTACGAAAACGAGCACCAGAGCCAGTGTCCGGCGAAGAATTATCTGCTTTGCTAGAGGTATCCAGAACAGCAATCTGGAAACATATCCAGGTTTTGAAAAATAGCGGCTATATTATTGATTCCGTGCCCAAAAAAGGTTACATATTGCAAAGTGCTCCTGACAGGTTGCGGCCGGAAGAAGTTGTTACGCGCCTCGAGACAAAGTGGCTTGGTCATAGTATTAATTATGATGAGTCTGTTACGTCTACCAATGAAGTTGCTAAAAAGCTTGCTAATGCCGGTTGTGAAGATGGACTTGTCTGTATAGCTGAGGAGCAGGTTGGCGGCAAGGGACGTCTTGCCCGCGTTTGGTTTTCTCCCTATGCACATGGCATTTGGTTTTCAGTAGTATTAAAACCGCCTTTTATGCCATCAGAAGCTTCCAAATGCACACTTTTGGCGGCTGTGGCGGTAGTGAGAGCTATTAATGAATATACAGGTGTAAAAGCTGGCATTAAATGGCCTAATGATATTTTGATTGATGGCAAAAAAATGGTTGGGATTCTGACAGAGATGAATGCCGAATTTGGTCATATCAACTACATTGTCATAGGTACCGGCATCAATATTAATGTCCCAAAGGAAAGTTTGTCAGATGATCTCAAAGATGTTGTTGCTTCTCTGGCTGATGTAACTACAAAAAAAATCAACAGAGCAGAGCTGTTAGCTTTGATTTTGAAAAACATGGAAGAATTTTACGAATTAGCAATTACCGAAGGCTTTGGACCGATTCTCGATGAATGGCGCTGGTGGTCGACAACTCTCGGCAAAGAGGTTAAGGTAGTTGCACCTAATGAAACCTATATCGGCAAAGCTTTGGATATTGATGAAGATGGTTTGCTGATTGTGGAAAGAGGCGGCGAGAAAGTAAAAGTAATCGCCGGCGACGTTTCTATCAGATCAGCACAGCCTGAAGGAGGAAAATACTAAAAATGCAGTTGCGTAATATGATGCTGGCGGCTATTTTTGCTGCTTTTATGATTATAAGTTCTTATATCGTGCTTCCTATTGGCCCCGTACCTCATACTTTACAGCCGTTGGTTGTTTTGTTGAGTGGTGTTTTATTAGGCCATAAATGGGGACCTATCAGTATTATTGTTTGGGTTGTGCTGGGCGTTCTGGGTCTACCGGTCTTTAATCAGGGCCAGGCAGGTGCTGTCATGTTGATTGGACCTACCGGCGGTTTTATTTTTGGTTTTATTGTTTGTTCCTGGCTGGCTGGACTTCTTACAGAAAAAAATCTGAAGGCTGGTTATGCCAAAACTTTCTTCTATCTGTTAATCGCACTTATTGTTGCTTACATTATGGGGTTAATTGGTTTTAAACTTAGCTTCCAGTATTTTCTGCACAAACCAATGACTTGGGAAAAATCAGTTCTTATTGCTATTGCACCTTTTCTTCCTTTTGATATAATTAAAGCAGCTATCGCATCCTATGTCGGAGTAAAGGTACGTAAGGCATTAATTGACGCTGGCCTTTTTGTGATAGAGCGCAAATAGTTTTTTAATTTACCACCTGTGGGGAGGAAACAAAATGTTATTAGTAATTGACGTGGGAAATTCCAACATTGTAGCTGGTGTTTATCAGGATAGTGAACTCTTGGTTCACTGGCGTTTTTCCACCGATAGATCAAAAACAGCTGATGAGTATGGCATTCTGCTCAGCAGTATGTTTGGCTACAGCCATGTCAGCATGAGCGAGGTCACAGATGTAATTATTTCCAGCGTTGTACCGCCGCTTCTGGTACCACTAAGCCGTATGTCCGAGCGTTATTTTGAAATAGAACCAACAATTGTAGGGCCGGGTCTTAAGAGTGGCTTGCAGTTACGGTATGAAAATCCTAAGGAAGTTGGCGCAGACCGTATAGTTAATGCTGTAGCCGCTTATGAAAAATACAGGGATAAAGGTCCTTTGATCATTGTTGATTTCGGTACAGCAACGACTTTCTGTGCATTATTGCCAACAGGTGAATATTTAGGCGGAGCGATTGCTCCTGGTATTGGGATTTCTACAGAGGCGCTGTTCCAGAAAGCGGCTAAACTACCGAGAATTGAACTTATTACACCGGGAACAGTGATTTGCCGTAACACGGTCAAAGCAATGCAGGCTGGTGTTATTTATGGGTTTGTGGGTCAGATGGACGGTATCGTGAGCAGGATGATAGACGAGCTTGGTGGTAAGGCTTTTGTTATTGCGACCGGCGGTTTCGCTAATACGATAGCTGCTGAATCCAAACTCATTAATGTTGTTGAACCTTTCCTTACCCTGGATGGTTTAAGAATATTACATGAACGTAATTCTAAATAAAAATAAGACCCGCTGCAGCGGGTCTTATTCTGTGTTTGAGGTGAATGATGAGACTGGGAAATGTTGAGCTTGAAGTGCCTTTGGCGCTGGCACCTATGGCAGGTATTACAGACTTGCCATTCCGTGTTCTTTGTCGTGAACAGGGCTGTGGGTTTACTGTTTCAGAAATGGTAAGCGCCAAGGGTCTTTTATATAATAATTGCAAAACTTTTGAGATGCTAAGGATTGATGAAGCCGAAAGGCCGACCGCAATCCAGCTATTTGGTTCAGATCCGCATGAATTGGCGAGAGCTGCAGAAATTGTTGAAAAAGCCGGCGCTGATATGATTGATTTCAACATGGGTTGTCCCGTGCCTAAGGTTGTTAATAATGGCGAGGGTTCGGCCTTGATGAAAAATCCGGAACTAGCCTACGAAATTTTAGCGCGGATGGCAGACGCTGTTAAGATACCGGTTACGGTAAAGTTTCGCTCTGGCTGGAGTGATAA
>CAYTOV010000058.1:5672-8634 GCA_964439485.1 uncultured Acidaminococcales bacterium
TCTGGTAAAATTGATATTGAGAATACATAATACTTATGCTAAAATAAAGTGTGCACAGAATGTGCACACTTTATTTTGTGAATAGAGAAGGCGGAACATGGAAACGATACGCATTGGCGATAAGCTGATTAATAGAAATAAAATTCATAAACAGATAGACGCAATGCTGGACCTTAGGATGCAGGGCTTTTCGCAGCAGGAAGTTGCTAAGGCTTATGCCACGGACAGAGCGTTTGTTTCTCGCGTGGAAAGTTTGGGCGAAATACGCAAAGGCGGCCGAGTAGCTTTGGTTGCTTTCCCTATCAGCAATAAGGAGGAAATCCTTACTTTGGCAGCACAGGAAGGCATCGAATTTTCCGTTGTCTTCAATGATAAAGAACGCTGGGCATTTTTGCGTGATAAAAACGGTGTACAATTATTTAATGAAGTAATGAGCATTATTGCCAAATTGAGGGAAAGTGACGTAGTTATAGTCGCTGCTTCTAATATGAGAATTAATCTTGCCGAAGCCATTGTTGACAAACATGTTATCGGTATTACGATGGGCGAGTCACCTATCGAAGAGGACAAATACCTTGAACCTCAGTTAATCAAAGACATTATGCAAAAAATTAAGAAGGTGCCATGAATTTGAAAAGTGTTATAAGCATTAGCTTGGGTTCGAGTTCACGGGATGCTGTTACGGAAGAAAATTTTGACGGTGAAGTTATCCGTATTGAGAGACGTGGTACTGATGGCGATAAAGAGAAGGCTAAGAAACTCTTTGCCGATTATGATGGCAAGGTTGACGCTATAGGCTTGGGAGGAACAGATCTCTACATCTTTGCCGGCGGCAAACGCTACACGTTTCGTGAATCAGCAAAACTTATAGAAAACATCAAAAAAACGCCGGTGCTGGATGGCAGCGGATTGAAAAATTCTCTTGAACGCATTGTAATTGCTAATTTGGAGAAAAATGGTATAATAACTTTTTACGGGAAAAAGGTATTGCTGGTCTGTGGCGTTGACCGTTTTGGTATGGCTGAAGCTCTGACAGAAGCTGGAGCCCAGGTAACTTTTGGCGATCTTATTTTTGGCTTGGGTATTAACTTGCCGATAAAATCGTTGAAGCTTTTGGCTTGGATAGCAAGTATAGTAGCGCCTGTAATTACTAAAATGCCTGTCAGCTGGTTTTATCCTATCGGTAAAGAGCAAACGCAGAGGATAGAGCGGTATCCGGAATATTTTCTCGAAAATGATATAATTGCAGGCGATTTTCATTTTATTCGTAAGTTTATGCCTGAACAAATGGCTGGAAAAACAATAATTACCAATACTGTCACAAAAGAGGACAGAGCACTGCTTAAAAAGGCCGGTGTCTATTGTTTAATTACGACAACACCGAACTTTAACGGCCGCAGCTTTGGCACGAATGTTTTGGAAGCTGCTTTGGTTGCACTTGCTGGCAGAAGCGGTCCTTTGAGTGCAGAAGAGTATGAAGAATTATTGAAGAAACATGATATCCAGCCGGGAATAGAATATTTTAGTGTAAAGGGGTCAGTTTAATGGAAAAATTCGCATTTGTTCTTCATCCGCTGGTGGTTGATGATTTTGCGCGCAAATTCCCAATAATGCGCTACCTGCCGGATTCCTGGATTGAAGGTGCGATGAAGCATGTTAAGTCGTTTAAAATTTCGCATATTACGGGAGTCCGTTCACCTTATGCTGAGGCAGAAGGCTGGTTTATTGCCTGTCCGCTTACTGCAAGACAGATGGTGACGTTGCCGGAAGAATATGTAACCGGTAAAATAATTGAGGCCTGCCAGTTGGCGCAGGACTTAGGCGCAAAGATTGTGGGACTTGGCGCTTTTACTTCCATAGTTGGTGATGCAGGTATTACGATTGCTAAGAACGTTGATATTGCCGTGACTAGCGGTAATAGCTATACAGTTGCCACAGCTTTGCAGGGAACTCGTGAAGCTGTACGTCTGATGGGCAAAGATTTAGCAACCGCTCATGTAGCAATTATAGGCGCAACAGGTTCTATCGGCGCGGCTTGCACACGGATTCTGGCAAGGGAAGCTCAGGATATTACCTTGGTGGCACGTCATCAGGAAAGACTGGAAGCTTTAGCAGATGAAATGAGACCATATGTTAAGGGCCAGTTAACAACGTCGAACGATGTCAAGAAGAGTTTGAGCGATGCTGATGTTGTTATTACTGTAACTAGTGCAGTTGACTGCCTGATTGAACCAAAAGATCTTAAAGTAGGCGCTGTTGTTTGTGATGTTGCCCGTCCGCGTAATGTTTCAAGGGAAGTGTCCATAGCACGCAAGGATGTACTGGTTATTGAGGGCGGTGTTATTCGGGTACCGGGAGAAGTTGATTTTGGTTTTAACTTTGGCTTCCCGCCTCATATGTCTTATGCCTGTATGGCAGAAACTATGATCCTGGCGCTGGAAGGCCGTTATGAGAATTTTACGCTAGGCAGGGATTTATCGATAAAACAAATTGACACAATTGCCGAATTGGCTAAAAAGCATGATTTTCGACTTGCAGGATTCCGTAATTTTGAAAAACCTGTTACAGAAGAAGAAATTGAGTCAATCCAGCAATTCGCGAATATTGGGCTTAGCGCGCCTAATGTCTAAAGGTTGACAATGCTTGCCCAAAAAATTATAATTGAGGGCAGTGAATATACTGAAATTTTTCATAAAAAAGGGGTATAGACAATGGCAGATAAAGTGACAATTCTTACAGTTGCCGGATTGAAAAAGTTAGAGGACGAACTGGAAAACCTGCGTTCTGTTAAACGCCAGGAAGTTGCTGAACGAATTAAAGTGGCTATTTCTTATGGTGATATAAGCGAGAATTCTGAATACGATGATGCGAAAAATGAGCAAGCTTTTGTCGAAGGCAGAATAATTGAGCTTGAAAAAATGATTCGCACTGCGAAAATTATCGATGATGCCGCTATCAGCAG
>CAYTOV010000059.1:0-6807 GCA_964439485.1 uncultured Acidaminococcales bacterium
TTAATGCGTGCAATAAGTTCAGAAATCTCCATAATATCTCCTTTCTTTCACCATAAGGATTATAACAAATAGATTTTATTTCGACAATGGCAGGGGAGAATGATAGACCACATTATGACCCATAAGCAATTTTGTCTCAAAAATAATGTATATATTAGAAAAATATCGAAAAAATTATTTGATAGTTTATATGACAAGGGTTAAAGAGTTCCTCTGGCCGCTTCCACACGCGACAAATCGCCTGCAAGCAGCCGGTCGCTGATGTGCAGCAGGCCCGTCACTTCTTTAGCCCTTGCCTTTTTTGGTATGTTCTAAAAGTACCGGTTCCAAAGTTTTAATACTTGGCTTTTTAAGAGATAACTTATAGTGTGATTGATATGGCGGCGAAGTACGATAGGCCATAGTGAAGGTTTGAGAGGCTTGGGTTGACGAAATATTAAACATATGTTAACCTAAACAAGTAATTTAAGAATATCGGTATGGTGCCTTTAGAGGCTTAATAGGGAAGCCGGTTGAACTCCGGCGCGGTCCCGCCACTGTGTGAATGTTTTTGCATTCGAGCCAGACGACTGCCAACCGAATCGACCTAAGTACCTGCGAGAGATGGGGAGGTCTGGATAACGCACTTAATAGTGTGGACTCTCTGCGTTTCTTGCCTTCAGTTTGAGAACTGAAGGCTTTTACTTTTATATGCCATCATCAGGGGGTTTTTTTAAATGAAAAAAATTATCATGGTTTTCTTACTATTGTTACAAATGATAACCGTAAGCGGCTGCGGGAACCAAAATGCCAAAGAAACAACAGCAGACAGCAATGCTTTTTTGACAATTACTGATGATGCTGGAAGAAAGGTTGTTTTGAAGAGCAAGCCGGAAAGAATCGTTAGCTTGTCTCCTTCTTTCTTGGGGATGATTGATGCGGTTGGCGGTAAGGTAATAGGTAGAGCGTCATCAAAAGTTGGTACTATACCTGAGAGCATGAAGGATGCACAAGAGGTAGGTTTTACCTATAACATTGATGTGGAAAGAGTTGTTGCTTTAAAGCCTGATTGTGTATTAGCTCTTAAGGGGCAGCATGATAAATTTATTTCTTTGTTGGAATCAAATAATATACCGGTTATAGAGATTGATGTAAGAACTTATAAAGAGGTTCAGAATGCCTTAAAGCTGATTGGCAAAATTTATGGAACACCGCAAAAAGGTGAGCAGACAGCAGAAAAGCTAGACAATGAAATAAGCAAGATAAGTGAAAAAATCCCTAAAGACGAAAAGAAAATAGTCATTTTGCATGCGAGTGCCAAAAATGTGACCGTGGAGCTTGATGGTACTATTGCTGGCTCTGCAGCCAAGTTGTTAGGCTTTAAGAACGTTGCGGCAGGAAGCACCCCTTTAAGTGGTGACCCTGACAAAACACCATATAGTCTGGAAGAATTAGTGAAGAACGATCCGGAACTGATTTTCATTACATCTATGGGCACCGATGAAGCAATTGAGAATCGTCTGCGGTCAGATGTTCAAAGTAATCCTGCCTGGAATTCTTTGAAGGCTGTACGTGAGAACAGGATTATCTTTTTGCCAGAACAGTTATTTTTGATAAATCCAGGTTTGCAGTATCCAAAAGCGGTAGAATATATGGCGAAAGCTGTTTATCCTGAGGTTTTTACAAATGCAAAATAGCGAAAATGATGTGACTTTTAAAATAGAAAAGTTTGGTATTTCAAGAACTGCCTGGCGTTTTTTCGTTTTAGCTTTATTTGCGCTCTTGGCAAGCGCAGGATTGTTTTTGAGTTTGACTAAAGGCTCGCTGGATATCAAGGTCGAACAAATTATTGCAATATTGCAAAGCCCCCAAATGGACGCACAGAGTCAGATTATCTGGAATATAAGGCTTCCGCGCACGATTGTAGGTGCTTTTGTTGGTGTTAATTTGGCCATTTCCGGCGCTATTTTGCAGGCAGTAATGCGCAATCCACTGGCAGATCCGCATATCATAGGTATTTCTTCAGGAGCTGGTTTGGCCGGGGTCACTGTCATGATACTATTTCCCCATATGGATTATTTAATTACGCCTATAGCTTTTTTGGGTGCGATGGCAGCTGCAGTTTGCATCTATATCTTAGCTTGGAAAAATGGTATTAAACCTGTCAGAATTATTTTGGCAGGTGTAGCTGTTTCGGCCTTTTTGGGTGCCGGTATTTCCGGACTCATGATTTTTTATAGTGATAGAGTTCACGGCGCCTTGATGTGGATGGTCGGCGGCTTGGCAGCGAGAAGCTGGCCGCATGTCGGGATTATTCTGCCGTACGCAATTATTGGCTTAATTTTGGCTTTAGTCTGTGCTAACTATTTAAACATATTGCAGTTGGGGGATGAGATGGCGCGGGGATTGGGTTTGAATGTTGAAGTTGTTCGCATAGCCATGACCGCTGTTGCAGCACTTTTGGCTGCCAGCGCAGTAAGTGTTGCAGGATTGCTCGGATTTGTTGGCTTAATTGTGCCGCATGCTGCCAGGTTGTTAATTGGTTCCGATTATAGATTTTTGTTACCGGCTTCAGCTCTTTTGGGCATAGGTGTCGTT
This sequence comes from uncultured Acidaminococcales bacterium, assembly GCA_964439485.1. GTDB lineage: Bacteria > Bacillota > Negativicutes > Acidaminococcales > Acidaminococcaceae > RZYP01. Next base: position 2,578 of record CAYTOV010000059.1, read on the forward strand.
ACTCTTAGTGATACATTGGCGCGTACCATGTTTTCACCTGTGGAATTACCTGTAGGCATAATTATGGCGGCTCTTGGAGCACCATTTTTTCTGTTCCTCCTAAGGAGGGAAATTTGATGGGAGTAATAAATGCAAATAATATCATTGTAAAATTTGCCGACAAAACTATTTTAAAAGGAATTAACTTGGAAATACCTAAAGGTAAGGTCACTGCTATTATCGGCCCTAATGGCTGCGGTAAAAGCACAACTTTAAAGGCTTTGGCCAGAATTATTCCCTGTGCCAGCGGAAATATCACATATGATGGAAAAGATATAAAAGTTTTTAGCCACAAGGAATTTGCCAAGCATTTGGCGATATTGACCCAATCGCCGCAATCCCCAGCGGATTTAACCGTTAAAGATCTGGTAGAGTTAGGAAGGTTCCCACATAGAAGCTGGTGGAAGCGAAATACTGAAGAAGACGAGCAATGTGTTGAATGGGCTTTGAAGCAGGCAAGCATGCGACATATGCGTAATAGGCTGTTAAGCACATTATCAGGCGGAGAAAGACAAAGAGCATGGATAGCGATGGCTTTGGCTCAAAGACCACAAGTATTGCTTCTGGACGAGCCAACCACTTATCTCGATATTTCGCATCAGTTGGAGGTAATGAAACTTCTAAAGAAACTTAATAACGAGCTTGGGTTGACCGTAGTTATGGTACTACACGATATTAACCACGCGCTTCAGTATTCCGATCATGTAGCTGTCATGAAAAAAGGCGAAATGGTTGCAGCAGGAGAGCCTCACGCAACTATTAGTTCGGAGCTTTTGCGTGAAGTTTTCCGTGTAAAAGTAGATACTTTTGTCGGCAGTAATGGTTTACCGGCTTTATTGCCAGTTGATTTAATTTACGAAAATAAATAAAATATTAATAACGCGTAGTGTATAATGCTTTGGTTGACTAAGAATATCGCATATGTTATTCTTAACGAGTAATTTGAAACTTGCTTCGCTATATTATTGTCTGGTACCTGCGATAGATGGTAAGCTCTGGGTAGCGGCATTTTTGCTGGGTATTATACTCTTTTTACCTTCAGTAGCGATACTGGAGGTATTTTTACATTTTATTGTTTGAGTCCTATTACGTGAAACACAGGAGGAAAAATGATAGTTAAAAAGGATTATAGTAAGATTGTTATTTTAGTATTGGCAGTCTTGCTTTTTTTTGTTGCTTTTATTTCACTATTTTTTGGACAAATTGAAATCCCTATAAAGAATACTATTTCGATTATAGGATATCAACTTGGATTGCCTTTTTTTGACAAAAGTGATTTTACGCAGGAGCAAATGGCCGTCATTTGGTATATAAGAATGCCGCGTATGTTGGTTGGAATGCTCGTAGGAGCTGCTTTGGGTATAGCAGGCGGTGTTATGCAGGGAATTTTCGGCAATCCGCTGGCTGATCCTGGAATTATTGGTGTGTCCAGTGGTGCGGCGACAGGCGCAGTCTTTTCCATAGCTTTGGGCTTGACTGCTGAAAGTATGTTTGTTATGCCGGCTTTTGCTTTTGTTGGAGCGGTGTGTGCAGTTGCTTTTACCGTTTTTTTATCAATGCGGCATGGGAAAATCCCGGTGATGACCCTATTGCTAGCGGGTGTTGCCGTTAGCATGCTTTTGGGAGCAATCACGTCCGGTTTACTAACTTTTATGAATGAGCAAAAACTCCAGCAGTATTTGTTCTGGATGGTCGGAGGCTTGGATTCCCGACGCTGGGAACATGTCTACATGGCATTAGGGCCTGTTGTGGTAGGAACAATATTATTACTGTTTTTGGCAAGGCACTTAAACATCCTGGTTTTGGGTGATACAGAAGCCAAAGCAGTCGGTATGCCAGTTATGTTTTATAGAATGACATTACTTTTTATTGCAGCAATGACAACTGCTGCGTCAGTATGTGTAAGTGGGAACATCGGCTTTGTTGGTCTTATAGTTCCGCATATGATGCGTATGTTGGTAGGACCGGATCATAGGCTTTTGCTGCCTGCAAGCGCTATCGTGGGCGCCATCTTTTTGCTGTTCTGTGATTCGTTGGGTAGAATTATAATTCCGCCTGCTGAGATTAGAGTTGGTATTATGACAGCTTTGATTGGTACACCATACTTCTTATATCTTTTGAGGAGAATGCAAAAACAAGATTTTTAGCGGAGGCTTTACCCGTGAAACAACTTTTTAATTATTGCTATATCCCAGGATATAATGACAAAAGTTTAACAACAAAAGATGCCATTCAAGCCCAAAGTTATTTAAATAGTTTGGGCCTGGATGGCATTGAGTTATTTCATTATAAGAAAGAGCCAGATGTTGTTTCAGCGCCAGTTTTTCCAACTTTAGGAGTGCATCTGAAATATTGGCCATACTGGCTTGATTTTTGGCATGGTAATAAACAATGTTTAAAAAAACAGTTTGCTAATGAGGAAGATTTAAAAAAATATTTTTTTGGGGCTGCCAATAAAGAAGAATGGATAAATGCCATCAAAGAAAACATAAAAAACGCTTTGTCAGCTAATCCTGAATATCTAGTCTGGCATGTGAGTGAGGCTGATACTGAAAATATCTTTACTTTTTCCTTCAACCACACAGATGAAGAAGTTATAACTGCTACAGCAGAAGTTTTCAATGCTGTTAGTGACATTATTCCTCAAAATGTTATGGTGTTATTTGAAAACTTATGGTGGCCGGGATTAAGGCTTACCAATAAAAAAATCGTAGATGCTTTTTTTGCTTTGCTAAAACGTGATAATGTCGGTATCATGCTTGATACAGGGCACCTGATGAATACCAATCCGGCTTTGAATAATGAAGAAGAAGCCGCTGACTATTTATGTCAAACAATAGAAAACTTAGGAACAGCTAAAGAACTTATTTATGGTATTCACCTTAGTTCATCTATCTCAGGAGAATATGTCGGAAGTTTTGAACGCAGTGTCCCTGAAAGTATTAATCCTGAAAAAATAATGCAGCATATAGCTCAAATAGACAGACATCAAGCCTGGACAAGTTCGAAAATAAAAGATTTATTTAATATCGTTGAACCACGTTATGTGGTTCATGAACTTTATTACAATGACTTCCAGGATTTGGCAAGGTTGGTCAGAAGACAACAGACAGCAATTGGTATTATCTGATGCCAGAATTTTTTATGAATTGAAAATGATGTTTAAGCAGCCAAACTCTATATTTGGTTGCTTTTTGTATATTTATTGACAATATATTGCCATTTTGCTACAATCAAATAGCTTTATATCATAAATATAATTAATTGAATAGTGAAACAACAGGTGCCTGCAAAGGCTTAATAGGGAAGTTTGGTGCAAATCCAGCACGGTCCCGCCGCTGTAATAGGGAGTTGATCCAATATTTGCCACTGGCTTGTCCGGGAAGGCTTGGACCAACGATGAACTTGAGTCAGAAGAACTGCCTGATTGTTTGTTGCCAAATTGACCTACGAGAGATAGGAAGGTAATTAGAACAAAATCATTTTAGTTTTTTCAAACTAGATTTGATATGTTTAATGAAAGTAGCCTTCCTTGTCAAGCAGGGAAGGCTTTTTATATTACATTGTATTTGATTTAATGGAGGAGAAAGTATGAAAAAGTATGTATCCAAGAAAAAAACCGTTATATTGACATTGGCATGTACAGCCGCTATAGGAGGGAGCAGCATCTTTGGTTCAACGGCTCATGCTGAAGAAATGCAGGCTTTTTCTTTGGACACAATGGTAGTTACGGCTAGCAGGGTTGAAACCAGCAAAGCAGATACACCGGCAAATATTACGGTTATCAGCCAGGAAAAACTGGAAGAGTCTAATTACGCTGATGCTGCTGAAGCTCTAGCTGATTTACCAGGGGTAAATATTCTCAGCTCTGGAGCCAAAGGCTCTAACATGGGGCAAGATGTCATTATGCTTAATGGCGATAAAAGGGTACTTGTTTTAATTGATGGCAGACGTGTGGATGTCGCTTCCAGCGGCAATTACAGCGCAGATTGGCTGCCGCCGGTAAATGCGATTGAAAAGATAGAGGTGTTAAAGGGAGCTGGTTCTGCTCTTTATGGCACAGATGCAGTTGGCGGCGTTATCAATGTCATTACCAAAAAAGGTTCAAAAATTGGAGACAAAGTTACTGTTAAAGCAGCAACAGGTTCCTGGGACACTGAACAATATGGCGTTACAGCGAGCGGCAATAAT
>CAYTOV010000059.1:6817-8240 GCA_964439485.1 uncultured Acidaminococcales bacterium
ATGACGGTGTAGGAATTTTCGTTAGCGCCAATAAGGAAAAACGTGGTAATTACTCGTACAAGAATAATAAAACCGGTGCAATTACGGAAATGAATAATTCAGGTTATGATGATACCGGTGCAACAATTAAATTAGATAAAGCTATTGGAGATAATGACAGAGTTACATTACAGGCAGAGCATTTTCTGACTGAAGGCGGAGCACCTTTTTCTGGCAGGCTTAGTGATGCATACCAAAGGTTAAACAATAATGTTGCTTTGCGCTATGATTGGAATGAAAATAAAGATAATGCAGGTTTTGCGCAAATTTATAAAAACTATCATCACTCCTATTTCTATAGTACAAAGTATCCTTCTGATTTTACTGAAAACAGGCATGGGGTAGAAGTACAACAAAACTGGAAATTAGACGAGAAGAATAGTCTTACAGGCGGTATTGAATATTATAAAGCTGAAGTTGATAATGTTTCACTATATTCTGGAAGTTATGCCTATAATAAAAGTATTGATAATAAAGCGGCTTATTTGGAAGAACGTTGGCAATTTGGCGGTTCCTGGCAGTTAAACAGTGGTGTTCGTTATGATGAACACAGCAGATATGGTTCCGAAATGACACCACATTTTGCGTTGAACAAAAAAATCAGTGAAGACAGCAATGCTTATATATCATGGGGCAAGGTATTTAATGCACCTACTACTGATCAATTGTATAAATATGTTGCTGGTATGGGCAAACCAAACCCTGATTTGAAGCCGGAAACAGGTGATGTGCTGACTATTGGCGTTAATAAAAAGATTTCTGAGAAAACTAATTTTAGCGCAAGCATATTCAGCAGCAAGTTAAATGATGCAATAGGCTGGAAAGATCTAAATCCAACAGATGCTGACACAGAAAAAACAGCTATTAATATCAGCTCTGAAAAACGCAGAGGGTTGGAAATAAGTGCTGACCATCGTTTTGATGACAATTGGAGTATGGACGCTTCTTATACGTACCTACAGGTAAAGTCAGATTATGCAGATGGCTATGGTTATCTTAATGACGGCAGTGCTAAACCAAATGTATACAGAGCGGGTGTTAAATTTAAGAAGGATAAGCTTTTGGTAGATTTGACGATGAAAGCTGCTACGGGACAAGCATATACTTATATTGGTAAGGGTGGAACAACAAAAAGAGCCTACACAGATAATTCCTACTTCACTGTAGATTTAGGTGCGCAATATAAGCTAAACGATAAGGCCAAAATTTTCTTGCAGTTAAATAATCTTAATAACGCGGCATATCAGGAAATCAGCGGTTGGAGTTCAACTTCCGGCTTTGCAACCTATCCTATGGCGTCACGCAACTTCGTTGTAGGTATGGAATATAATTTCTAGAAGCATTTTGTGATATGATTTATAGGTAAAATTTAAAACGAGGGCAA
>CAYTOV010000060.1:0-5890 GCA_964439485.1 uncultured Acidaminococcales bacterium
TATTTTGCTTTATATAAGGAGTACAGTTTATGTTGACCATGAATTTTACTGAAGATACCAAAAACCATTTGCCGCTATATCGGCAATTAGCTGAACACTTCAAGAAGGAAATACGCTTAAATCACATAGCCGGCAATGCCAGACTGCCTTCAATTCGCAAGCTCGCTGCCGCGCTGAATCTCAGCCGTACAACAGTAGAAACTGCTTACAGCCTGCTTTTAGCAGAAGGTTATATTATGAGTCAGCCTAAACGCGGCTATGTAGCTATCAATTTAGCTGAATTGCCGCCGCCTGAAAATAAACCGCTGCGAAAACAACCGCAGAAACCTGCTGTGCTCTACAACTTTGCTAATAACTATATTGATATAAGAACCTTCAATGCTGCCCTCTGGCGGCGCTGCATCAATAACGCCCTGAAAGAGCCGGAGAACATCGCTACTTACGGTCAGGCGCAAGGCGAAATTAAGCTGCGTGAAATTCTGGCTAAATATAGCTATGAAGCACGTGGTGTAATCGCTACACCTGAGCAGATCATTATCGGTGCAGGCGTCCAGAGCCTGCTGGAAATACTGATAGGAATCCTACAGCCAGAACATAATAGTGTCGCATTGGAAGCGCCAGGCTTCCCGCAGGCAGAACGTATTTTTAAAGACCACGATTGGCAGGTAGAGACCTTTGCCGCCGAGAAAATAGATGAGAAGCTACCGTCGCTGCTTTTGGTCAGCCCTTCCAATCCTTATAAAGGCAGCACCCTTTCTGCCGAAGAACGCTTAGCCCTGCTGCATTGGGCACAGCATACCGGCGGTTTGATCATTGAAGACGATTACAATGGTGAATTTCGCTATTTTGCGCGTCCCATCGGCGCTTTACAGGGCTTGTCCGGCGGTGACAATGTTATTTATTTCGGTTCCTTTTCCCGTCTCCTGATGCCTTCCCTGCGTATCAGCTATATGGTCCTGCCTCCCAAATTGCTGTCACGTTATAATGCCTCCGCGCAGCTATATAACCAGACCTCGTCCACTATTGAACAGTTAGCGCTGGCAGAATTTATTGCCGGCGGCCACCTAAGGCGTCACGTGCGCCGTTTACGTAAGCTTTACGCTTTGAAGAACACTCTGCTGCGAGCCGCTTTGACAGAAATCTTCGGCAAGCTCATCACCGTACGCTCCTATGCCTCCGGTCTGCACATCCGTCTTGCCATCCGCAGCCAAAATACTTCGGAAGAATTAGCCGCCCTGGCTCTGGCTGAAGGTGTACGCATCTTACCGGTACAGGCCGCCGCACCCAAAGCTGAACCGGAGATCTTACTTTCCTTTGCCGGTATCAATGAGGACCATATCAGGCCTGCTCTCTTGCTTCTCAAAAAAGCCTGGTTCGGCTAACGGAAACAACTATACTTACAACAAGAACTATGCCTCATTATCACAAAAAGAGCTTTTGCGCTATTTTTATAGTGCAAAAGCTCTTTTCAATACTTTACAATAGCTATTTTGCCGTTAAACCACCGTCCACTGCAATTATGGAACCTGTCATATAACTATTGAATGGCGACGCTAAGGAACAAATAACATGGGCAATTTCTTCCGGCTGGCCTATTCTGCCAATTGGATAAGGTTCAGCCATTTCTTCCATTGTATAATCGCCAGCCGCCAGCTGCTTTTCGACAAGCGGCGTTGCAACATCACCCGGGCAAACGCAATTCACGCGAATACGCGGAGCATAGTCAAGCGCGAGTGCCCTTGTCAGAGCAACTACGGCGCCCTTGGAGGCGCAATAAACAGGGCAGCCGTAATTGCCTTCCAAACCGGCATCGGAAGCGATATTAATAATTGTTGAACCATGTTCCGTCATTAAAGGCAGCATAACCTGACACAGAAATAAAGTGCCTTTAACATTGATATCCATAATTTCCTGATACTCATCTTCTGTTACCAACTCCAGCCACTGTTCACGGTAAACCCCAGCAGAATTGACCAGAACATCCACTCTGCCTGCTATACTTTTTACCACCTCTGCGGCGGACTGACAGCCATCTACATTACTCACATCGGCCTGAATAAATTTAACCATTTCCGGATCAGCATCCAGCATGCCCAGGGCTGACAGCCCATTTTCCTCACTGCGTCCTATAAGGAAAACCCGAGCGCCATCGTTAGCAGCCAGGCGCGCTGTTGCGAGACCAATCCCTGAAGTTCCTCCGCTTATAACAACAACTTTTTCTTTTAAGCCATAGTTCATTGCATCCACCTCATTTTTATACTTTCTTCACCCGTATCTTCACCTTTAAAGACCACTACCGCTCGAAAACCCTGACGTAAATAAAAATGCACAGCTTTTTCATTGCGGGCATAAACATCCAGTTCCAAAAAACTGAATAAACGCTTGGCCTGTTCTATCAGTTCATGACCGATGCCTTGGTCCTGCACATCACTATCTACAAACAAACCACCAATCTGGTTTTCTTTGACAAAACTTAAAAATCCTAAGGCCTTGCCTTCTTTTTCATATACATAGGTAATACTCTTAGGCAGATATTCTGTTTGCACTAATGGCAGTTTTTCCTCCCAAAATGCGGCAGGTACGAAATCATGGGCAATTAATGAAGTCTCAAGCCACAAAACAGCCAAGTCATCAATTTCCTCTTTTTTCATTAGCCTTATCACTTTTTTCACCTCTGTTTGGTTAGTAAATTCGCTAAAATATATATTTATCCTGCCTGCTGCAGAAAGAGCTGCCTCGCTTAGCGAGGCAGCTCTTCTCATTATTTTTCATCAGCTGTTTTGCTTGGTAACGGCAATACCATAACAACAATTGTAGTCTCATCAGGTTCACTGATCATACTAACTTTGATATCGTGCCGTTCGGCAATTTCTTTAGCGATAGCAAGACCAAGCCCTGTACCACTCTTATTGGTTTCAACCCTGGTCTTATAAAACCGTTCAAAGACATGGGGCAAATCTTTGGCTGGTATGCCGCAGCCATGGTCTACAACTTTTAAGACATTACCTGCCAGCAATACTTCTACTGTCCCGCCCAGCGGCGAAAATTTGATTGCATTATCAAGGAAAATCATCAGCATCTGGCGCAGCCTGCCGTAATCACCATTAAAAGGATAAATGTTAACATCGGTTCTGACCTCTACGCTAACAGCCTTTTTCTTGCCGATATGCTGACCGCTGCGCACTACATCCTGGACGACGTCGCAAAGGTTGAGTGGTGTTTTTTCTATCTGGAAATTGTTATTCTGCAACCTGGAAAGCTCGAGTAAATCATTGATCAGACGCTGCAGGAAGATGCTTTCTGAAAGCATCTGACGGTGATATTCATCAATCTGCTCCGGTGTATCAACCACTTTGTCACAGATTGCTTCCAGTGAACCACGAATAACAGTGACCGGTGTCCGCAATTCATGGGAAATATTCGCAATAAAGTCCTTCCGTAATTGGTCGAGCTTAGCACTTTCCTGACTGGCTATCTGCAGTCTTTCGCCCAGAATGTCCAAAGTCTTGCCGAGTTCGCCAATCTCATCATTCTGCCGCACGCCGCTTCTCACTGCATAGTCACCTTCAGCCATTTCTTCTGCGGTTCGTTTCATCATATTCAAAGGTTTAGTAAATTTCAAGGAGAACAGTAAGCTGAAAAGAAAAGCCAAGAGCAGGGCAATGCCAACACTAACCAGCAAGATTTTCATACCCTGACCGGCAGCTTCCTCCATACCAGAGAATGGCGAATGCAGCAGAACAACACCGACGATTTCTCCACTCCTGTCCTGTATCGGCGTCGCAACCGTCAGAGTTGGCACCTTTAGGAGCGGACTAAAGCCTTGTCCAAAAACAGTCTTTCCTGTAAAAGCTTCTTTGATGACCTTATCCGCATCCGGTGGTAAATCCTTATACGTTATTATGCGTGCCGGTCCACCCTTATGTTCGCTGACTTCCAAATTGTTTTCACGGTCAACTATCCAGACATCATCTGCAGCTGAACTGCTTAAAAAACGCAACATAGAGGCATAGCCCCAACCGCCGAACTGTCCACCTGGCCGTTGTTCCTGCCTCTTGCCCTCTTTCTCGCCTTCCTCAGCCTGCTTTTGTGCCATCCGCTCTTGCCAGGCTATCACCTGTTCGCGTGTATCCACCATCGCCTGGGCAATTTTTACTGCACGCTGCTCAAGCTCCGCTCTTTTTAAAGATTCTGTATGCTGCCAGAAAAGAAAACGGAAACTGCTGCCGACAACAAGAGCAAAGATTAAAAGGGCCGCCGCAAAATAAAAGGTCAGCTTTAATGCAATCTTATTTTTCATTTCAATTCTCCTCAAAGCGGTAACCTACGCCCCAGATAGTCTTGATATCCCATTTTTCGTGCGGCACTATTTCCAATTTCGCGCGCAGCCTTTTAATATGGGAATCTACTGTGCGGCTATCACCAAAATAGTCATAACCCCAGATACTATCGAGTAAATTTTCCCTTGTAAATACTTTATTCTTATTTTTGGCTAAAGTCCAAAGGAGTTCTACCTCCTTCTTGGTCAGGTTCATTTTCTGACCGTCTATTGCAACGTTGTATTCATCTAAATCAATAACAAGATTATCAATGGTAAAGTTGTTCTTGGTCTGCTTTTCCATCTTCATGCGCCTCAAAGTAGCCCGTACCCTCGCCATCACTTCACCTGCGGAAAAGGGCTTTACGATGTAGTCGTCAGCACCGATGTCGAGTCCCATTATTTTTTCAAAATCTTCGCCGCGGGCCGTAACCATGATAATTGGCACCATAGAATTTTGGCGTATCTCCCTGCAGACTTCAAAACCATCTTTTTTCGGCATCATAACATCTAGTAATATGATTTGTATTTCCGCACTATATTTATTGAATTTTGCTATAGCATCCTCACCGTCCAACGCTACTATAGGCTCAAAACCTTCTTTTTGAGCGTAATTTGACAAGATAGAGGTAATTTGTTCGTTATCATCAGCAATCAGAATTTTTCCCACTCTGGCCACCGCCTTTCTCTCCTTTAATTATACTGAGTTTTATGTCTTTTTTATGGCTATTTCACAAAAAAATAGCAAAAATTTTTTCGTAAAAAAACATTATTTTGTCATAAATCAACTATATACTGAAATCAAAGCTAAACAAACAGCTAAACAAAAGACTAATAAGTCAAAAATAAAGGAGAGATTTATATGAAAAAAATGAAATCAGCTCTAATCATTGGGACTCTGATTGCAGCCCTTGGCGCTTCTACCGTTTTTGCGGCAACTTCAAGCACAAGTGACTATGATCAAAACCCGCACAAAATGCGTGATTTGGTCCAACAAGCAATGCAGGAAAAAAATGCAGGCAATGAAAGTGCCGGCAAAATTCAATACCCTGGACAAAACCGCGGACCTGGTATGGGTGGCTGCCAAAAACAAGGGCAGATGCACAAAGGACCTGGCGGTCAACACATGGGACCTGGTGGCATGCACAAAGGTCCTGGCATGATGCGTGAGCAAGGTGCCAAAATACTGGCTGACCTGACCGGACGCGATGTGGAAAGCATCAAAGAAGACGCACGCACCAATCATAAACCTATCCGTGAAATGGCTAAGGATGCCGGCGTTTACGATCAATTCATGGCTAAACACCTTGAATTAGCTAAAGAACACATGAATAAAGCAGTTGCTGACGGCAAGATGACCCAGGAACAAGCCGACAAAATGCTGCAAAATATGAAAGATGGCAAACACCAAGGACAAATGGGCATGGGTGGTAAGCACATGGGTCATGGCCCTGGCATGATGCAAGCAGAAAATGCTAAAATACTTGCAGATTTAACCGGCCGCGATATCGAAAGCATTAAAGAAGACGCACGCACCAACCATAAACCTATCCGTGAAATGGCTAAAGACGC
>CAYTOV010000060.1:5990-8190 GCA_964439485.1 uncultured Acidaminococcales bacterium
TTTTTTTACACAAACATTAAAGATCGCTGGTAGTTGTTGCCGCTGGTGTAGGATCAATCTTATGCATAAGCTCGTAATTCTTATATTCAAGAGTCAGGTTAAAAGGCTTTTTCTTCTCTGCTGGCAGAGCCGCATTAGTTTCATAACCCAGCTTCCGAACATATAGATCAATGTAATTGTAATCGATAAAAAACCATCTTGCCCAGGAATCTCCCTCACTATTAGGATTACCATATTTCGCGATCAGGTTTTTCTTGGTCTCTGCAAATTTACCAGCGACCTCCTGTTCTGTATTGAAGAAGCTTGCACGCCCACCGGACAGCTGGTCTTCATAGAACCAAACTGTTATTTCAGCTGTTTCATTGTTGAATTTGCCGGTAACACTGTAATAACGACCGTTTTGCGGACTTGGCAGTTTGTTGCCATAACCATAATATTTACCTAGAAATAACATGTCTATGTATTCTGTTCCAGGTCGCTTATTAAGAGTCTCTTCTACCAATTCGCGTTCAGCTTTCCATGGCATGGAAAGAAATCCGTCTAGTTTGCGGTTGGCAGCCGGATCATCAGCGTGGAAACCGTTAAGCCATTCACCCTGATAAGTAATATTGCCGTTTTTATCTCTATCAACGCCATAGCCATGCTGAGTATTCATCTGAAAATAGCCATCATAGGTCGATCCATCAGCCCTTTTAAATAGGCCTTTGCCATGAGCGTAATTATGGTAAAGTTCTCCCACGTATTTTCTGCCGTCTGCGCGAATTATCGTTCCGTTTTGAGGGTCCCCATTAGCAAAATTTATATCAAATTTATCGCCATTAGTAAACTTCAATGTTGCCTTGCCATTGGCAACACCTTGTTTCATTGTCATCTTGCCCTCAGCCTCATATTTCGTTTTGTCGGCATATTCAATAGTGTATTTGATCAAACCTTCGCCTTCTGCTAGACCATTGACACTCGGGCCATCCCATTTTGCCTCGAATTTTTCATAAGCCTCGTAAACAGGCAGGCTAAAGCTACAGCCGTCTTCTTTGAACTTGACCTGCTCGGCAGAAGCAAGCGGTGAAAAGATAATAAATAAAGACAATGTCACCCCAACCCATAAGCCAACGAAATTTTTTAATTTCACTGCAATCCCATCCCTTCACCTTTACATTCAGTCCACTTTACCATTTAACAAAAAATAATATACTATTCAGAATTATCAATTCTATGCTGCAGTAAATATTCCTGCTATCTTTTAAGCAATTGGGCAAAAATTTAAGCTGCCCGAATACAAAAAGAATATTCAGGCAGCCGCCGTCGGTGAAGTATTTATTTAATATTTGTTTAACAATTATTTTTTATTGTTAAACCTTTGGTCATCCTGGAAGTAATCAATCAAAAATTTTTTAAGCAATATAACAGCGTTGGAAGGATATTTATTTTTTTTCAAAAAAACGTTTACGTATCTTACGCAAGGAGGCTTGCCTATCGATTTCTTCACTATACAATCGGAATTGATAGCGGCATAGACAAACTGTGGAACAAAAGCCACTCCCAGCCCCAAAGAAGAAATTTCCCTAAACATTGTGTTAGTTTCGCTCTTAATCGCCAGTTCCGGTTCAAATCCGGCTTTATTGCAATAAAATTTGGTAATATTATTAACGCTGCTGTCATCAAACATACCAATGAATTTGTCGTCAGCAAATTCTTGCAGCTGCACTTGCTCTTTAGAGGCCAGACGATGGTCTTTAGGCAGAACCAAATAAACCTCTTCTTCCAGCAGATTGTAATAATCCTGTGCTGATAATTTTTCCAGTGAAGCATCTATACAGATATCCCAATCATTGGCATCGCCATGCTGCAAAATTTCGAGATTTATTCCCGGATGCCTTTGCTTAAACTTCGCTATTATATCTGGCAGATAAAATGCCAGCACTTTCATTAAAATCCTTACTTTGCCAGTCTCTGTACTATTTTTAATATCAGAAAGTTCCAGCTTAGCATTATCCATTGCTATTAAAGCAGTATTAGCGTAGCTCAGCAAAATCTTGCCATTCTGGTTCAACACAATATTCTTGCCACGGCGATCAAATAACTGCAGTGCAAATTCTATTTCCAGATTCTTAATGATCTTACTGATGGCAGGCTGACCAATATGAAGGATCTCTCCTGCCTTTACCATATTCTGGCACTCAGCCACAACTTTAAAACAACG
>CAYTOV010000061.1:0-8086 GCA_964439485.1 uncultured Acidaminococcales bacterium
ACCGCTCTTGAAGATGTTATGGACTGAACCGCAATCTGGGCAGACAAAACCACTCATGTTTTCAACTATGCCAAGAATATCTAGTTGTGCCTGTTGACAGAAGCTGATTGATTTACGAACATCTGAAAGTGAAACTTCTTGTGGGGTGGTTACAATAACTGCCTGCGCATCTTTGATGGTCTGAATAATTGTGAGGGGTTCATCACCGGTTCCTGGCGGGCAGTCAACAATCAGATAATCAAGATCAGACCATTTTGTATCCGCCAAAAATTGCCGTATAACTCCGATTTTTAAAGGACCGCGCCAGATTAATGCTTCATCAGGATCGGACAGGAGACCTTGTACGGTCATAACCTGTAAATTTTCATTATATTGATAGGGAAGAAGTTGATCACAGTCAGCATTTAGCGGGATACCTGTAAGGCCCAAAATGCCAGCTATACTTGGCCCGTGAAGATCAACATCCAGTAAACCAACGCTATAGCCTTTTTCACTTAGCGCTATGGCAAGATTGGCTGCGACAGTGCTTTTGCCAACGCCTCCTTTACCGCTCATTACCATTAATTTGTGCTTAACTCTGCTCAAAAAATTATTAATCTTATTGTCTTGTTCATTCATTGTCTTGTCATTGCAATTATCGCTGGTTGCGCAAGTATCACAGTTTTTATCACAACTCATAATATCACTCCTAAAAATATTTATTTGACATACTACTTAATATATATTTATTGTATTACCTTGTCAATTATAAGAATTAAGCTTAGAATAATATAAAATCTGGCTGGAGGGAGACGGAAGCAACTTTGGAAGTACAATTTATTTTAGCAGTTTCAATGATTATTTTTGCTGCCAGTCTTGTTCAGGCAGTCACGGGCTTTGGCTTTGCCCTTGTTGCGGCTCCTTTCCTTACTTTTGTTATGGGTCCTAAGGAAACAGTAGTCTTTCTTTTGTTCAGCGGCATGTTCATGAAATCGATTATGCTTGTCAAAACATGGAAGGACGGCAAATTAGGTCAGGTCATGCTTTTGTTTGTCGGCAGCCTGCTTGGCGCCTTGCCGGGAGGTTACTTCCTGAAAGTAGCCAGTGTCAATTCTATTAAAATTGTTATCGGCTTGAGCCTGCTTCTGGCAACTATTGCCTTTGTCAAAAATTTTAAAGTAAAGTTAGTGCATAAACGTTTGGCACAGCTTTGTTATGGCTTTGTCAGTGGTTTTTGCGGAGCAACCGCTGGCTTAAACGGACCGCCTATAGTTTGTTATTATCTTAATGAAAATCTGCCCAAAGAATTGATGAGAGCAAACTTGGTACGCTTTTTCCTTCTTGGCAATGCCGGAACCTTAATTTTAAGTTATTTTTGGGGTTCTTTTCATCCGGCAGAAATGATCAATATAACCTTATTATCCATTCCGGCAATGGTGATTGGTTGGGCGTTGGGAGAAAGGCTGTTTTACAAAATTAACGCAGTACTTTTTAAACGTCTGGTCATAGGGACTGTATTTGCCAGTGCTTTGATCACATTGGTCAGCGGTATTATCTAAGATAATTGCTTTAGAGAACATGATAATGTAATATTGTTTACATTGAATAAAAAATTAACAAAAGTGTAAATATTTTCCTTGACAAGTCTACTGGTGCAAGGTAAGATAACGACAATTAATCTAGATACTTGAAGGTCAGGCGGCTACATAATGAAATCTAATTTAATGCAAAATTGGACAGTTGAATACGCGTTTACTTTTAACCAAGGCTATTATTTTAGCACTTGGCATTTTGCATGCGATCAACTGAATAGCTCAACTAGCGTGAATAGAGGCCGAAGAAGGTAGCGATGATTATTAATTTTTGATATGTGATGTTTTCATCGGGCAGGCTCTTTTACGGAGCCTGCTTTTTTATTTGTTCAAAACACTGAATTAGTTATCTAAAAAAGAAAAATATAAGGGAAAAGGTGATGTTATTATGATTATCGTAATGAAACCGGGAACGCCTGATGCAGAAGCTGCAAAAGTCAAGGAAAGTTTGGAAAAACAAGGATTTTACATCAATGTGAGTAAAGGTTTAAACTTCTGTATCCTTGGTGTTGTCGGTGACACCAGCATGATAGATCCGAAGCGCATTACGGTAAACGACTATGTGGAAAAAGTTATGCGTGTGCAGGAACCTTTCAAACGTGCTAACCGCATGTTCCACCCTGAAAACACAATTGTCAATGTAGGCGGCGTGCAAATTGGCGGTAAGAAACTAGCGGTAATTGCAGGGCCTTGCTCTATTGAGACCGATGAGCAGATGGATTCTGTAGCTCAATCCGTCAAAGAGGCCGGTGCAACACTGCTGCGCGGCGGTGCCTTCAAACCTCGTACTTCACCTTACTCCTTCCAGGGTTTGAAAGAAAAAGGCCTGGATATGCTTAGCGAGGCAGGAACAAACCATAGCTTGCCGATAGTAACAGAAATCATGTCCGCGGACAAACTGGACCAATTTGTTGGTAAGGTTGACTTAATACAAGTCGGCGCACGCAACATGCAGAATTTCGAATTGCTGAAGGAACTTGGCAAGACGCAGGTGCCTATTCTGCTGAAAAGAGGCCTGGCTGCTACCATTGAAGAGTGGATCATGTCCGCTGAATACATTATGGCTGGCGGCAATGAGAATGTTATTCTTTGCGAACGCGGCATCCGTACTTACGAAACTTACACCCGTAATACGCTTGACTTGAGTGCAATCCCTGCAGTCAAAAAGCTCAGCCATCTGCCGGTCATCGTGGATCCAAGCCATGCTGCCGGTATGTGGTGGATGGTCGAGCCTCTCGCCAAAGCTGCTATTGCAGTAGGTGCGGACGGCCTGATGATTGAAGTACACAATGATCCTGAAAACGCATGGTGCGATGGGGCTCAATCCCTGAAACCTGAGCGCTTCGCTGCTTTAATGAATGACCTGAAGAACATAGCTCCGATTGTTGGCAGAGAACTTTAATCCTTGGTTTTAATGCTGTAAAAAATATAAAGAAAATATTTCGCAGAGGAGACACAGATTATGATCATTGTATTGAAACCTGGAGCACCGGAAGCTGAATGCAGAAAACTTAAAGATATGCTTTTGCGGGAAGGATTTCAGATTAATGAGATAGTTGGCGTTAATATGACTATCTATGGTGTTATCGGTGATACCAGCGCTTTTGATCCTAAACGTATCACAGTCAATGACTATGTGGAAAAGGTCATGCGTGTTCAGGAACCTTTCAAACGTGCCAATCGGATGTTCCATCCCGAAAATACCATTGTTGATGTCAGTGGTGTCCCGATTGGAGGCAAGAAGTTGGCAGTTATCGCCGGGCCTTGTTCGATTGAAACTGATGAACAGATGAATGCTGTAGCCAAATCCGTCAAAGAAGCTGGTGCAACACTGCTGCGTGGCGGTGCCTTCAAACCTCGTACTTCACCTTACTCTTTCCAAGGACTGAAAGAAAAAGGTTTGGATATGCTGAAAGCCGCTGGTGAAGCTAACGGTCTGCCGATAGTAACAGAAATCATGTCTGCGGACAAAATTGAAAGATTTGTGGAAGATGTTGACTTAATACAGGTTGGCGCACGCAACATGCAGAACTTCGAGCTGCTGAAGGAACTGGGTAAGACACAGGTGCCGATTCTGCTGAAAAGAGGCCTGTCTGCTACGATTGAAGAGTGGATTATGTCCGCTGAATATATTATGGCTGGCGGCAATGAGAATGTCATTCTTTGCGAGCGCGGCATCCGCACCTACGAAACTTACACTCGCAATACGCTTGATTTAAGTGCTATACCAGCGGCTAAAAAACTGAGTCATCTGCCGGTCATCGTAGACCCTAGCCACGCGGCTGGCATGTGGTGGATGGTCGAGCCTCTCGCCAAAGCAGCTATTTCTGTAGGAGCGGACGGTCTGATGATTGAAGTACATAATGACCCGGAAAATGCATGGTGCGATGGTGCACAGTCTTTAAAACCAGAGCGTTTTGCTTCTTTGATGAAAGACTTAAAGGAAATTGCAAAGATTGTTGGGCGGGAATTATAGGCCGGCAATCAGGATAAAATTTTCACCGCAGTTTTTTTAGGTTATAATTAAGGTAGTATTGTAGAATTGTAGGATTGTAGGCATTAACTTAAAAAAGAACAATGGGGTGAGTTTTTTGGCTGGTAGGTTTAGTAGCATGGACAAAGAATTAAAAGACATCGTTTTTTGTATCGTCGGCTTGGGTTTGATTGGTGGTTCCTATGCCAAAGCGTTGCGACGGTTAGGTGTTAAGAAGATTATTGCTGTTGATTCCGACAAGGCTGTATTAGCGCAGGCTTTGGAGGAGGGCGTTATTGATGCGCCTTGTTCAGTGCCTGATGAATCCTTGCATGAAGCAGATGTCATTATTTTTGCGGTTTACCCCGCTGTTATTTGCGATTTTGTAAAGAAAAATGTTCAACATTTCAAACCTGGTGTTCTGCTTACTGACGCTGCAGGCATCAAGGGCGATATAATAGAAGGAATTGATGATTTACTAGGACCTGGAATGGATTTTGTTGCGGGTCATCCTATGGCGGGCAGAGAGGGAAGCGGCTTTGCTCAGTCGGCAGCCGAAATTTTTGATGGTGCCAACTATATTGTTGTACCTCGACCTTGCAATGATCAAGAAAACGTAACCTGGCTCAAGAAGTTTGCCAAAGTCCTTGGCTGCAAAAAAGTGGTTGAAGTTTCTCGTGAGCGGCATGACCAGATAATTGCCTATACCAGCAATCTGCCGCATTTGCTGGCTGTATCGCTGGTAAACAGCAAGTCAATGAATGATGAAACAAAGTATTTTATTGCTGGCAGTTTCAGAGATGCTACACGGGTTGCAGATATTAATGCGGAATTATGGACGGACCTCTTTTTGTACAACAGGGAAAATGTGCTTGCGGAAATAACCAGCTTCCAGGAGCAATTGGCCCGTTGGACAGAGGCTCTGGAAAAGGGTGACACAGAAGCTCTCAAGGTAATGATGCAAAGTGCAGCCGGCAAAAGGAAGGCCTTATACAATGGATGAAGTAAAAGTTAATCTGGGAAAAAGAACTTATGACATAAAAATAGCAAGAGGGCTACTGGCAAAAATCGGTAATGAAGCGAGACGGCTTTCCAAGGCTGACAAAGTCGCAGTCATTACAGATGCTAATGTTGATGCCTTATATGGTGAAAGCATGCAGAAGACTTTGGAGGAGGCAGCTTTCAGTGTTAGCAGGATTGTGATCGAACCGGGAGAAAAAAGCAAGACTCTGGAGACGCTTGGCGATGTCTTCGAAAAGATGGCAGCTTTTGGTATGACCAGAAGTGATCTGGTCATAACTTTTGGTGGTGGTGTCCCTGGTGATCTTGGCGGTTTTGCGGCTGCGACTTTCTTGCGTGGGATTGATTTTATTCAGGTACCTACTTCCTTGCTGGCGCAGATAGACAGCAGTGTGGGCGGCAAAGTAGCAATTGATCTGCCTGCCGGCAAAAATCTTGTTGGCAGTTTTTATCAGCCACTAGGCGTGTTTATTGATCCGGACCTGCTTGGTACTTTGCCTAAGCGTTATTTGCATGATGGTTTGGCAGAGGCAATCAAATACGGTTGTATCAAAAGTGCCAGCCTTTTTGCCAAATTACAGAAGATTAGCAATGATGAAGAACTTTTGTCAGATATTGAAGCTATTATCTATGAATGCTGCTCCATCAAAGCACGGATAGTTGAAATTGATGAGTTTGACACAGGCGAACGCATGTTATTGAACTTCGGGCATACTATCGGCCACGCAGTGGAAAAATACTATAATTATGAAACCTACACGCATGGTGAAGGCGTGGGCATCGGTATGTTTGCTTTAACTGCACAGACCGAACTCTTAGGTATTACAGCAAAAGGTTCTTCCACGTTGATTCGTGAAATTTTGGAGCACTATGGACTGCCTACTGAAGCTGTGATGGCAAAAGACGAAGTGCTGAAGACTATCGCCCTGGATAAAAAGAAAAAGGGAGGGTTTATAACCCTTATTGTCTTAGATAAGATTGGCGAAGCAAGATTAATGAAAATACCGTGTGAAGAATTGGCATCTTATATAAGATAGGAGCAAGCTATGGATACGATACGTATAAAACCAACTCCTCTGGCCGGAAAAGTTTGTATTCCCTCTTCCAAAAGCATGGGGCACAGGGAAATAATTTGCGCTGCTTTGGCTGAAGGAACATCTGTTGTTGATAACATCAGTATGTCGGCAGACATTGAAGCGACTTGCCGTGCTTTAGAGGCTTTGGGTACGCGAATTACTAAGGTGACATCCAAATATCCTGACAGGACGGCTTTCCAAATTGACGGGGGAAAGTTGCAGGTAGTCAGCAAAGAAATAGATTGCGGTGAGTCTGGTTCAACTTTGCGCTTCATGATACCTGTGGCAGCTCTTTGCGGCGGCGAGGTAACCTTCAGAGGCCATGGTAAACTTGTTTCCAGACCACTTGATGCTTATTATGATATTTTTGCTAAACAAGGGTTTGCTTATGAAACTGCACAGGCTGGTGAATTGCCACTGAAATTGCAAGGCAAGCTCGCTTCCGGCAGTTTTGAACTGCCAGGCAACGTCAGCTCTCAGTTTATCAGCGGTCTTTTATTTGCGCTGCCGCTGCTTGAAGGAGACTCGGTGATTACCATAACATCACCGTTGGAATCACAAAGCTATGTGGAGCTTACTCTGTCCTGCCTCGCAAAATACGGCATTGAGGTTGAACATGAAAATTATCTGCGTTATCGCATCCGTGGTGGGCAGCAATATGTCAGCCGTGAGTCGGTGGTCGAAGGGGATTACTCTCAGGCTGCCTTTTGGCTTGTGGCAGGGGCATTAGGGGGACCGCTTGACTGTATGGGACTTACCTTGTCTTCGCTGCAGGGTGATAAAGCTATTCTTGCAATTATGACGGCGATGGGAGCCAGGATCAATATTGATGAAGCAAATATGGTTATAACGTCTTCGTCAGCTTCAACCAAGGCTACAATCATTGACGCTGCTGATTGCCCTGATATTATTCCGGTACTCGCCGTTTTAGCTGCTGTCAGTGAAGGTACAACAGAGATAATTAATGCTGGCAGGCTGCGAATCAAGGAATGTGACCGCTTAAAGGCTGTAGCCACAGAATTAGGTAAGCTGGGAGCAGATATAACTGAGCTTTCGGATGGTTTGGTAATCAAAGGCAGGAAATTGTTGACCGGCGGCGAAGTTGAATGTTGGAACGATCACCGAATTGCCATGTCTCTTGCCATAGCGAGCTGTAAATGCCAAAGCGAACTGGTAGTTCATGGTACAGAAAGCGTTAGAAAATCTTACCCTAAATTTTGGGAAGACTTCGTTGCCTTGGGTGGACAAATAGAAAGGGTGTGATACGAAGAGAGAAAGATTACTCGGATTAGTAAAATTAAAGGAGGTCCTATGAAAGAACTTTATAACAAGCACAAATATTCAATTTTAAAGCGCACGCTCAGAACATTGCAGTCACCGTCCTTTGGTGGCATGCTTTTGGTCTTGTGCGTCATTTTAGCAATGTTACTGGCAAATTCACCTTATAAAGAATATTATTTTAATTTTATTGAAATGCCTATAACTATTTCTGTAGGTTCTTATGTCAATACGCACAGCCTTTTAGATGTCGTAAACGACGGTTTGATGGTTTTTTTCTTCTTCCTTGTTGGTTTGGAAATCAAAAGGGAGCTTTTAGTTGGCCACTTACGAGAAGTAAGGATGGCCTTATTTCCGGTCGTTTCTGCCATGGGCGGTGTTATTATGCCGGCAGTCTTGTATTCTGTTTTCCCGCATAGTGCGGCAACAGCTGGTGGTTGGGCTATCCCGACTGCTACGGATATCGCTTTTAGTCTTGCCGTGTTATCGCTGATAAGCTCTTCAGTTCCTATTGGGCTTAAAGTCTTTCTGACAACTCTTGCCATTGCTGATGATATTATAGGTATTATCATCATTGGCGTTTTATATACCAGCCAATTGAGCATGGTTGCGGCGTTTGCTGCGATTGGCCTTTTGGTCTTTATGTATTTATTAAATAAAGCCGGTGT
>CAYTOV010000062.1:0-1149 GCA_964439485.1 uncultured Acidaminococcales bacterium
TGGCATAACATTTAGCGCCGTCTATTTCAGTAATACCTGGATTAACAGGATAAACTTCATAGCCGGCTTTTACCAGGCGATTATAAATCTTACAACCAAATTTATCTTTATTATTTGTGGCTCCAACGACAGCCCAAATTTTCTTCTGTATGGCTTCTTCTAACATCAGCATTCCCCAACCTCTCACTTTTCCTGTACGGCCTCAGGCAAAATTGCATGAGGAACATAGTCAGGAGTCTTTTTAATAAAAGCTATTTCATTGCAGTATGGATACTGTGGACAATGGACGCATTCCTTCCAAACTTTTTGCGGCAGACTTTCTTTAGCGGTTTCAACATAACCACATTTAATGAAAAAGCCTGGCTGATAGGTCAAAGTGAAAAACATCTTCACGCCTCGTTCGATACCTTCTTTTTCCAGAAGTTCGACGATATTTTTGCCAATACCTTTTTTCTTATGATCAGCATCTATAGCCAAAGAACGTATCTCTGCCAAACGATCCCAGACAAAGTGCAAAGCTCCGCACCCTAAAACCTTATCGTCTTCAACTGCTACTATATAATCACGCAAATTTTCATAAATGCTGTTGCGGGAACGTGGCAGCATCAGACCAATAGATGCATAATAATTGCATAATTTGTGAATATGTTCTGCATCATCAAATGTAGCTTTTCTATAAACAATCACGTTCAGAACCCCCTACCTCGTCAGTTTGTACCATAAATAATACTACGTTACTCAGAAAAGCACAACCAAATATTTTACCAACTCATTTTTGAATTTTTCTGCATGATTTTTGATCAAATATGAACTACTTGATGACTTAAACAAAAAACAGTTATGAATTTATTTATCAACTATGATTTTACTTCTCTCAAGATATAAATCTGCAGCTGCCAGTAAAGCCACTATCATAGCTGAGGGCCTTGGAGGGCAGCCTGGGATAAAAATATCGACAGGCAAAACTTTATCCAGTGCACCAACAATTGCATAAGTTTCGCCATAGGTTGCACCCCCTGCCGCACAAGCCCCGACTGCAATTACAACCTTAGGGTCTTCCATAGCTTCATAGGTCATGTGTACTGCCTTCTCCAAATTTCGTGTAACTACTCCCGTTACCATAACAACATCGGCATGCCGAGGTGAAGC
>CAYTOV010000062.1:1249-8029 GCA_964439485.1 uncultured Acidaminococcales bacterium
TGCTTGGAACCAACTGTATCAATATCTTCTGTCTGTATTCTGCCAGCAAAAATTGCTTCTAATAATTTAAGCATAGGTTCTCCTCCTAACGATCAAGACAGGCGTAGCAAAGTTCGAAGCTTTTATTAACAAGCGGGAAGTCGGGAATTATCTCCCCTTGCAAAGCAACTGGCAATGCCGGCCAATTAGGATAGGAAGCTGATCGCACAAATAACCTGTATATTTTTTGGTTTTTATCAAGCATTACCCAGTGCAAATCACTACCGCGTGCAGACTCGCTTACTCCCCAGCTGCCTTCTTCTGCTCTATAGGTTAGGTCTTCTACGCGCAGTTCTGAGGTATGCTCAGCATTAAGCAGGTCAACTAATTGTCGTACTAGTTCTATTGATTCCTTAAACTCTTTTTCTCTGACCAGAAGCCTGGCGTAAACATCTCCCGCTTGCTCTGTAATTACATCAAAGCTAAGTTCAGGATAAATGCCATAAGCAAGGTCTTTCCTACTGTCGCGTCTAAAGCCTGATGCCCGTGCGCCAACGCCTACCATGGAAAGATCTATGGCAGTCTTCTTTAGCACAATACCCGTATTTTTAACACGATTCAAAAAACCGTCTTGTTCAGATAAAATCTGCACTAGACTTTCATATTCTTTCTCGACTATGTCCAGCGTGCTGGCAATAGCATTTTGCTTTTCCTCATCAATATCGAAAAGAACGCCCCCAGGCACAATCATTCCTCGTAAAAACCGGTTGCCAGCGACCTGTTCGTTGCAACGCATCAATAATTCTTTCAACCGTGCGCCAATATTATTTGGTACTGTGAAGCCGACACCGGCGCAGAGATTGCCTGTGTCACCAACGTGATTGTATAGTCGTTCAAGTTCAGCAAGGCATGTCCTGATAAGCCATGCGCGACGAGGAACGCTTTTATCTGACAACTTCTCGACAGCCTGACAAAAAGAAAGCGTATTTGCGACTGAGCAGGCCCCACAAATTCTTTCTACTATAAACAAGGCTTCATCAACTGTTTTACCCTCTACAGCCTTTTCAATACCCCTATGAGTGTAAAACAGCTTCGCATCAAGCTGCAATATCGCTTCGCCAGCCTGACTGAAACGGAAATGACCCGGTTCAATTATGCCTGCATGAATTGGCCCAACAGCAACTTCAAAAAGCCCTTCACCCTGAGCTGTAGCAATTTTAAAATCACGTTCACCATGAATATCCGCATCGGCAGCAATATCCTTGCGTAAAGGATAAAAGCCCTCCGGATAGCTTTCATGCAAAACCAACGGTCTCAAATCAGGGTGACCTACTGGTTCAATGCCGAACATGTCAAAAATCTCTCTTTCATACCAAGCAGCTGCCGGAAATAAAGGAGTCAGTGATTCATATTTCAGTTCCTCGTCAATTTCAAATTGCGCTCTTACAACCTTTATGTCATGGGCATGGCAGTCCTCAAATAAGCAATAAACTGCATATCCTTGTCCCAAAATGGTTTCATCGCAGGCAAACATAGCTGTCAATGGATTCCTGCCATTATGAGAGCAAACATTTGCCGCGGCCCTAAGGCCAGTAGATTTTACCTTAATCAAAGATGAACACCCCCAACTACTATCTGCGATGCTTCAAGCAACAAGCTGTTTAAATACGGAATCCGTTCCAGTCCCATACCTAAAGCAATTGAACCTATCAGCAGCACTGCTAAAAAAGGCGTATCGGTGTGGTCCAGCAAGTCTGCATAAGCCTTACGTTTAGCTCTGCCACATAACATTCTCATCACATGATAAAGAATACCAATCAAAATTCCTGCTAATAAAAATATCATTAAACTACCAAGCAAGTATTGTCCATTTTTAAATAAAGAAAAAATAATATTAAATTTACTAAAAAACAGTCCAAAAGGCGGCATGCCAAGAATAGCAAACATGCCCATAAGTAAAAATGTTGCGGTATGCGGCGCTTCTTGAACCATACCATGAATTCTCATCATATTTTTTGTTTGATATTCCTGAATAACTGTGCCTGCAATATAAAACAATACGAACTTTATCAAAGCATGATTAAACATATGCAACAATGTGGCGCCAACAGAGATGCTGCTGAAAATTCCGAGTCCCACAATCATAATACCGATGTTTTCCATACTTGAATAGGCAAGAAGTCTTTTTATGTCTCGCTGCACTACCACAAAAGGGACTGCAATTGCTATAGTCAAAAAAGCAAAAACAAAAAACAAATCCATAATGAACGCAGTTCCTATAGTAGGTATTACGATAATCAGATTGCGTATCAAAACATATAGAGAACAAGTGCACAACGCACCTGAAAGCAGACCGCTTATTAAAGAAGGGGCTTCGCTATAGGCATCAGGCAGCCATGTATGCATAGGTGCCAAACCAACTTTCGTCCCGTAACCAATAAATATAAATAAAAATGCCAGTTTTGTAAGGGACGGATTAAGCAAATCACCATGTTGGCTCAGCCACAACCAACTTAAAGCTTTTTCTGTTCCCGTTGCTGTGAGCTGGGCATAATACAAAATCATCGTACCTAAAAGTGCCAGGCAAATGCCAACTGTACAAACCATTATGTATTTCCAGGTTGCTTCAAGGGCAGAGCGCGTGAACTTAAAAGAAACAAGTAAAGCCGAAATCAACGTTGTTGCCTCAATACCTACCCACATCAGACCCAAATTTTTCAGCAGCAAGACAAACATCATAGTCAACACAAACATATGATATAACGCATAATAGCGACCAATAAGTTTTGGCGTACGGCTAAGATAACCCATCTTGTGCTCACGCACCAGATATGACTTAGAAACCCAGGCTGATGCCACATAAAGCACTATAACGATTAAAAGAACCCATATGCTCAAAGCATCCAGGTAAAAATATTCGCTGTTAAAAACTTCCCCAGGCGGCATCTGTATAAGCATTTCCACAAAAATACCGCCTACAATCGTTGCGATAATTCGGTTTAATATGTGCAAAGCTCTATTACTAAAAAAACCGCTGATGGCTATCAAGGCAAAAACAAAAGGCAGTCCTAGCATTCCGTAAATTAGTGTTTGCATTGATTCACCCCTTCAGCCGTCTAAGTACATTTGTATCTGTAGTCATGAATGATACATTTAGCCGATTTGTCAAAATAACAAGAACAAGTACTGCGACAAGAACATCAAAGAAAATACCAAGTTCAATAACTGTCGGCAGCCCCTCAGTCATTGCTAATCCCAAAAGATATATCCCATTTTCCATCGTCATAAGGCCGATAATCTGCATAATAGCTCTGCTCCTCATAACGATCAGAACCAGCCCGATCAGGATAAGGCCCATGGAAGAAGCCATAATGTCTCTATCACCTATTCCAGGCAACATTTTATCTACTAAGACATATGACAACATTAAGAAAAAAGCACTTAAAGCCGTAGAATAGTTTGTATTAATATCTGCTACCAGTTCGCGTTCATCGGTTAATTTGCCAACTAAACGAAAAAGCGCATAAGGAATAAGACATACTTTTACCAGAATAGTCAAAAGTCCTGGCAAAACACTGTGCAGTCCATTGCCATTGGCAAGGCCCGAAATCAGGCAGGCACCGGCAATAATTGCAGACTGCAGGCATAAGCATGCTACAGCTTTACGCAAATCCATTATGCGGTTCTGTAAAAAAGCGACAAACAATAACACCATAACCAGCTGTTCCATTTTTTTACCCCTTACTGTGCCACTATAGCTAATAGCAATAGGCCGCCTGTTGCTAACAGGTAAGCACGTATTTTGAATAATCGCATCTTGTTATTCAATGATTCCATTAAGGCTATTCCCATTGCTGTAATTATCACCTTTATTGCTAAAGGAAGAGCAATTGGTAAAAATATCAAAGAAAACAATACCATGAACAACATATTCTTTATCATACTCGCCAAATGAATAACTGCAAGCAATCGACCTGAATACTCTAAAAGCATGCATTCATGAATCATGGTAAGCTCTAAATGTGTATCAGGGTTATCTACAGGTATTCTGCCATTTTCAGACAGAAGCAAAATAAAAAAGGCAATGCACGCCAGTACTACTGCTACATTGATTTGGTTCCCGTTATTCAAAGCCATAGTATAAATATTCGTACTTCCACTCTTCAGGATGGCTGTTAGAACTGCTAAAAGCATTACCGGCTCAACACAAGTTGCTACGTATACTTCACGCGATCCCCCCATTCCACCGAAAGCAGATGCGGCATCAAAAGATGATAAAGCCATAAAAAAGCGTCCTATAGCAAGCAGACCTACAAAAACGAAAATGTCTCCAAAGGTCAAATTCGACATCATGTTAGGAAGTAAAAATGCTGCCAACATTGTACTCAAAAGATACATAAAAGGCGCCAACATAAACACAAATCCAGTATATGGCGTAATTACCGTTTTCTTTTTCCACCACTTGCGTAAATCATAATAATCCTGAGTTATATCAGCGCCCCTTCTATTTTGAAGCAGCGCTTTTGTTTTCTTAATAATACCGGAAACTAAAGGTGCAAAGGCAGCCAGCAAAAGCATTTGTAGAAAAGGAAAGAGAAAATAGTTGTAAAAACTTATATCCATATCACATTGCCCCCCAAATCAAAACCAAAACCATTGCAACCATAACGTAGCCGATATAGATTCTAACACTGCCAGCCTGAATTCGGCGCAAAAACGAAGCCGTTTTCACAAGATGATGCTGCAAAGGAATATATAATTTCTCAGTAAAGCGATCTGGAATAGTCAAAGTATAGGCCAT
Source organism: uncultured Acidaminococcales bacterium (assembly GCA_964439485.1). GTDB lineage: Bacteria > Bacillota > Negativicutes > Acidaminococcales > Acidaminococcaceae > RZYP01. The sequence goes on from CAYTOV010000062.1 coordinate 6,030, forward strand.
ACTCCGCCCAAAATATTTGTTTTCTTTTTGTAAAAAAACAACCTCTCTTCTAGGCTTCAATAGAAAATCAAAAGCACGTCGAATCGGCTTGGAAAATCCTGTGCCGGAATATTGCTGTCTTAAAGTTGGTTCAGTCCCGCAGTTCCATATTACATCACGTTTCACAAATACCTGACCTCGATATATGATAAGCCAGGCAAAAATGGTTATAACAACTGCTGCAATTAATAAAACAAAAGTATCATAATTGAGCATGCCACTATCTTTACCCCAAATCAGAAGGTGTTCTTCGTTTAACATCTTTAAATCAGGAAGATTAGCCTCCGCAACATGTTGGGCTATTGTAACTATAGGAGAAGCCAAGATGCCGCTCACAAATATTAAAAAGGCTGGTATCAGCATTGCAGCAAGCATGAAGCGAGATACCTCATGTGCAGACTCAGCACGGCGTGCTCGTGGTCTTCCCAGAAACACGACGCCAAATACACGCACAAAACAGCCTAATGCCAAAGCACTGGCTAAGCCTGAAAGGATAAAAGCCAAAGCTGCCAGCAGTCTTACCCCTGTACCGGCATCCGCTTGTGCTAAAAAAGCAAAACTATGGAACATCAGCCATTCACCTATAAATCCGTTTGTTAATGGCAGCGCCGCTAGTGCAAGGGAACCAGTCAGAGCACAACCAGCTGTCCATGGCATTAATTTAGCAAGACCACCCATTTTTTCAATATTCTTGTCATCAACGGCGTGATTTACTGCTCCGGCAACCATGAACATAAGCGACTTCATAATAGAATGATTAAATGAATGGACAATTGCAGCTGTAAAACCTATTACAGCATATTCCTTATGTGAAGTCGTTAACAACAGCATACCTGCACCTATGGCTGCAAAGACAATACCCATATTTTCAACACTGGAGTAAGCTAATATTCGCTTAATATCTTTTTCCATCTGTGCATATAGAGCCCCAAAGAAAGCAGACAGCAATCCGACAACCAGAACTAATGCGCCCCACCAAAAATCCACTGGTCCCAAAAAGTCAAAAATAAAACGGCCAAATCCGTACACCGCTACTTTTAACATGACACCCGACATCAATGCAGATACATGACTTGGCGCTGCCGGATGAGCATTTGGCAGCCAGACATGCAAGGGAACAAGTCCTGCCTTTAAAGCAAAGCCCAAAAAAGCAGCCGTAAAAGCTAAATTGCGAGCTGTAGTTTCAAATTGTGAGATATTAAGTTCGGAGAAATTCAAACCATTAGAACCGCTGCCAACAACAAAAAAGGCTATCATAATTGCCGCAGTACCTATATGTGTCATAACGAGGTATTGATAGGCGGCCTGCCAAGTTTCTCGCTTCTCCGAATCGTGGTTAACAAGAAGGAATGAGACGATTGCCATTACTTCCCAAGATACCAGAAAGCTAACAGTACTTTGCGCAACCAACACTAAAACCATTGAAAGTAAAAATAAATTCCACAGTCCGGACAATTCACGAAGACGTTTTCCTATATAAGCAAGAGCATAATCTACAGCGAAAATACTAGTCAAAATACCTGCAAGTCCTGTAATACACAAAAATACAGAGCTCCAACCATCGATAGCCAACATGTACCTGCCAACAAAAGCGACTTTAAGTAAAGCCGTTTCTCCTGAGAGCAAATAAATACCGGCTGTAATTAATATAAGAGTGCTGCCCAAAATGCTCATAACTTGAGCGAAATAATGTGCAAATAGTTGATGTTTTCTTGGAATTAATACAGCAAAACACCCTAAGATATAACAAAATATTGCTATTGCAAAAAATGCAGGTATATAGTCTGTCAATTTCTTCAACCTCTCGATTAATCCGATTAATTTTCTATTGATTTATTATAACAATAACATATAAAATATTATTTTTCTACGATTAGGTAAACGTCATTAAAAATAAAAAGACCTGTACAAGATGTACAGGTCTAACACAACCGGCAACTTTCTATCCTCCCAGGCCGCTT
>CAYTOV010000063.1:0-3505 GCA_964439485.1 uncultured Acidaminococcales bacterium
TACTTGTCCCCATAGGAATATGTCCAATAATTTGAAGCAGTGCAGTCCCCTTTGGCCGATTCGTCATTAGCAGCATGTTTTCATGTTAGCTTATTTCTTCTGCCTGTGTCATAATTAATGTAGTGTAATTAAAAATATTTTTAGATAGATAGAGATTATTGAGGGGTGCAGATAGATGCAAGGTTTACAAAAAATTTTAAACGGAATTGTCCAATTTAAACGCGAAGATTTTGAGCAGCACAAGGAACTTTTTCAAAATTTGGGTGCAGCGCAGAAACCGCATACGCTTTTTATAGCTTGTTCGGATTCCCGTGTTGATCCTAATCTGATTACCAAAACTTTGCCGGGAGAACTCTTTATTATTCGCAATATAGCTAATCTTGTGCCTCCGTATCGTACAACAGCGGAATTTGTGGCGACAACTGCCGCTATTGAATATGCAGTGGTTTTCCTGGAAGTAGAGCATATTATTGTCTGCGGACATTCAAATTGTGGTGGCTGCAATGCGTGTCTGAGAACGCCTGAATACTTGGAAGCTGCTCCGCATACCAAAAAATGGCTGGAATTGGCCAACCCTGTTCGCGACCGTGTATTAGAAACATTGAGTGATAATGAACCAGCGGCCAGAGAATGGATGATGGAGCAGGAGAATGTTGTCGAGCAATTGAAGCATCTTTTGACTTATCCGTACATCAGAGAAAAAGTCAAAGCGAAAAAACTGACTTTAGACGGCTGGCATTATATTATCGAGACCGGCGAAGTATTCAGTTATGACTGTAAGGAAGCAAGGTTTATTTTAGCAAACGGCTAAAGGAGTATTTGCTATGAAGAAAATCGGCTTGGTTATTAATCCGATTGCCGGTATAGGCGGCAAAGTTGGCTTGAAAGGTTCTGACGGTGCAGAAATCATAAAAAAAGCCAAAGCATTAGGCGCGGTTCCGGAGAGCGGACCGAAAGCTTTGCTTGCACTGCAAGAACTTGCCCAAAGGGTGCCGGATGCTGAAATTTATACTTATCCAGGCGAGATGGGGGCGACAATTTCTGCCAAGGCAGGGCTGAAAACTTTTGTTTTAGGTGGAAAAGCCAAAGATGAAACAAATGCTTACGATACAGTTGAGGCAGCCAGAGAAATAGTGAAGCAGGGAGTTGCTTTGCTATTGTTTGCCGGCGGTGACGGGACGGCGCGCGACATTATGGACGCTGTGGGCAGCGATGTGCTGGTCCTGGGGATACCGACCGGCTGTAAAATTCATTCCGGTGTTTATGCCTTGAATCCGCGTGATGCGGGTGTTCTGACAGCCGAAGTCTTACAAGGAAGAGTTACCGGCAGCAAAGAAGCGGAAGTAATGGATATTGATGAGGAGCTTTTCAGGCAAGATGTAGTGGAGGCAAAACTCTATGGCTACCTGAAAATACCGGATGATAAATCTCTGGTGCAGTCCCATAAAAGCGGCACGCAAGCTTCAGAAACAGAAGCGATGGCCGGTATTGCGGAATATGTGGCGGATAAGATGGAAAAGGATACCCTCTACATTATGGGCACAGGCTCTACCATAGCAGCTATCATGAAGGAACTAAAACTGCCGAAAACATTGCTGGGGGTTGATTTGGTTTATAATGGCCAAGTTGTCGCTGCTGACTGTAATGAAAAAATAATTCTGGAGCATTTGAGCCATTACAATAAGGCGAAGATAGTGGTAACGGTAATTGGTGGTCAGGGGTATATTTTTGGCCGCGGCAACCAGCAGATAAGTGCTGAAGTAATACGCAGAGTCGGCAAAGACAATATCATCGTCGTCGCTGCGAAAAACAAACTGTCAGGCTTAGCGGGTAATGAGCTCTATGTTGATACTGGCGATGAAGAAGTAAACAAAATGCTTAGCGGCTGGAAAAGAGTAATTGCCGGTTATGGCTATGAAATACTCATGAAGATAGGCGGTTAAAAACAAACATTGACCATATAAAAAGATCCCTCCGCTACGGTCGGGATGACAACTTGCAGTCATCTCAGGCTCAACGGAGGGATTTTGATTTTTTATATTTAGTTCCTATTTAAAAACGCCAGCGCCATGCTTCTGAACTTATCTTTAGCGGTCCACATGAGTGGGTGGTCGCCATCGTTAACAAGGTAAAGCTCTGCTTTTTCGACTTGGCGGCACATGTCAAGCAGCGTGTCGCCGAAATAAGGCACATATTCCTCTTCACGCAAACCGCCGCAGAATAGGACTGGGCAGCTGATGTCATCAAACATATCTTTAAAAACATGCCCGTTAGCAGCGACATCAAGCATTACGTCATTGTCCTTCTGAACCACCTCGAACCAATCTTCACCGTGGGCTTTTTTCCAAAAATCTATTTGTGCCTTGTCTGGGATATTGCGGGTTTCAACGCATAGACGCAGCATATCGTCATATTCATAATCAGTCAGTTCGCTGTCCGCGATAATAGAACGAACCTTTTCCGGATATTTTGCGGCCAGCAGCATAGCAACGGCAGTGCCCCCGCTGCAGCCAATGATGTGAGCAGATTCGCGACCAAGATGCTTGATCAGGTTAGCGGTATCTTCGGCGGCTTCTGACCACCATTCACGCGTCCAGTCACGAAGTCTGTCTGACTTGCCGGTGCCCCAGAAATCAAGGGCAACGGTTTGAAAATATTTACCGAAGTATTCGATGTCATCACAATGATTAGCGGAGGAGGCCGTGTTACCAGGGAGAATCAAGAGCAGGTCGCCTGTGCCTTTTTCTTTGTAATGCAGTTTATGACCGTTGCTGTAAAAGTATGGCATCTTAATCACCTCACAATATATGTTTCCACATAATTTAAGAAATTCCTTGCAGACAAAAACACCACCTTTCACAAAAAATGTGAAGGTGGTGTTTTTGCTTTAACAAAGTAGGGGGAAGGTAGGTTATTTGTTAACGACGCCGCCTTCAACAACCAGACTTTCTGGGTCGACGGAAGTGCCATAAACAGCTTTTAGGGTAGCATCGTAATCGGCATGGAAGAATTTCTCCTTGCCAAGAACTTTAATTTCATCATTTAACCAATTCAAGAGGCTGGCATTGCCTTTTTGAACAGCAGGGGCGATGGTATCGAGATCACCAAGGCTTGGAATACCAACTGCAAAGCTTGGATTCTGTTTTGCCCAGGCAAGCACTTCGGTATTATCGGTGGAGAAAGCATCGCCGCGGCCATCTAAGAGCGCATTATAAGTTTCAGTGTATTGGTCAAATTTAAGAAGTTTTACATTTGGATGGTTTTTGGCAAAATAGGTTTCTGCAGTAGTACCTTTAGCTACAATCAAAGTTTTGCCGGCTAATTGGTCAGTGCTTGTGACAGCACCATCTTTGCTGACAACACCAAGAGCAACCTTCATGTAAGGAAGAGCAAAATCTACAGCTTCGGCACGTTCTTTGGTGACGGTAAAGTTGGCAAGAACGATATCGACTTTGCCGGTTTTTAAGTATTCAACTCGATTGGCTGGATCCAGGGAAACATATTT
>CAYTOV010000063.1:3605-8012 GCA_964439485.1 uncultured Acidaminococcales bacterium
AAGACCTCGTTTCTTTATTTTTTTTATCATAATTAAACATATTCAAAAACCGCTGAGCACGTTCGGTGCTTGGGTGTGCGAAAAAAATATCCGGTGAATTTTCTTCAATGATCCGGCCTTGATCTATGAAAATAACTCTATCGGCGATAGAACGGGCAAACTGCATCTCATGCGTAACGATTAACATTGTCATACCGCCATCCGCTAGTTCCAAAACTACATCTAATACCTCGCGGACCATTTCCGGATCCAGTGCGGCAGTTACTTCATCAAAAAGCATTATTTCTGGTTCCATAATCAGGGCCCTGACTATCGCTACTCTCTGCTTTTGACCACCGGAAAGCTGTCTTGGGTAAGCATCTTTCTTATGTAACAAACCGACTCTATCGAGCAGTTTGAGTGCTGTCGGCGTTATATCCGCCTGTTTTTTGTTCTGGACCTTTAAGGGACCCAGAAGGATATTTTCTAATACTGTCATATTCGGAAACAAGTCATAGCTTTGAAACACCATGCCTATTTGCTGTCTCACCTTACTCCAATTAGTCGACTTAGTTGAAATAAGCTGATCCTTAAGATAGATGTTACCGGCCTGGATCGGTTCCAGACCGTTCAAACATCGTAAAAAGGTGCTCTTGCCACAGCCTGAAGGGCCGATGATAACGATTACTTCGCCTTTTTTAACAGTTAATGATATATCATCAAGTACGGATTGTTCAGTTGTATAATATTTTTTTAAATGTTCAATGGTCAATAAATTATCAGTTGCCATATAATACCTCAATTTTTCCATCTTTCTTCCAGGGCTTGCGCCGCCAGAGATACAGGGTAACACAAAATAAAATACAGGATAAATATAGTTCCATAAATCCATAATGCCGCCGAAGGTGCAGTATATCTATTAGCTTCGATGATCTGCTGACCTGTCTTCATCATTTCGACAACGCCGATGAGAACAATAAGAGAAGTTGTTTTAATCATTCTTGTTGTCAGGTTCATGGCAAGAGGGATGAGACGGCGTAACGTCTGCGGTACTATGATATAGCGGAATATCTGTGGTTTTGTTAAGCCAATGGCGGCCCCGCTGTCGTATTGATGCTGGGGGATAGAAATCAGCGCGCTGCGGACAAGGTCACCCATTTCAGCGGTACCCCAAAGTACGAAGACTATAACAGCCGATGTAAACCCGGAAAGATCGATGCCGAAAAGGCGTGTAAGCCCGAAATAAACAACAAAAAGCAATACAAGCTGGGGCATAATGCGGATAAATTCCAGATAGAAACGCGTCAAAAATTTGACTAGCGGATTTTTGAGTGTCATCAGCGCGCCCATGCAAATGCCCAAAATGATAGAACAAAAAACAGCGATTGCGGAAAGCTCGACAACAAGCAGCAACCCGTTGAAGAGGCGCAATAAGTTGTTGCCTTCAAACAAGACTCTAATTCCCAAATCCTGCATAACGCACCTGCCTTTCTACAAAACTTGCCAGCAGAGAAATCGGCAGTAAGATGATCAGATAGGCGATGACCAGCATCAAGAGCGCTTCATCAGTTTTGTAATAAAGACCTATTAAATCTTTAGCTACATACATCAGGTCTGCCAAAGCAACTGCGCTGAAAACGGAGGTCTCTTTGATAAGAAAGATGAAATTGGCGCAGAGAGGAGGAATCGATGTTGCCAACGCCTGCGGCAATATGACATATCTTATCAGCTGCAAACGAGTCAATCCTATGCTTAACCCGGATTCTATCTGACTTGTTTCTACAGCATTGAGACCACTGCGAAAAGCTTCTGCCATATAGCTGCCGCCTAAAAAGGTCAAACCAATAATTGCGCAGGCTTCAGAACTTATGAAAACACCAATTTTGGGAAGCCCAAAATAGAGAAAGAAGAGTTGCACAAGTAAAGGTGTATTGCGGGAAAGCTCAATATAAAGAGAACAAATTTGCCTTCCAACAGGTATTTTGAAATAGATGAGAAGGCTGCAAAATAAGCCTAGAAGTAATGAAAGAAAAATACCGATTGTTGCAAGTCTGAGCGTTAGAAAAGCGGCATCTACGTATTGTGGTATGTGCTGTACAATAAAATTTACATCCATTTATCAGTCTCCATGAAATAAATAGGCGGGAAACAATTGTTTCCCGCCCAAGGTTTAATGTGAAAAATCACAATAAAATTATTCAATCAAGCGTGCGCACTGATTGAAATAGGGGCGAGAAAAGTTCGCAATATGATAACAACAGCAGCTGTTCATTGTAAGAGAAAAATTCTTTAAATACAACATTTTCGTAAAACCCCTTATTCATATTGATTTACTAGGGAAATAATAGCACCGTTTTGTAATGTTGTCAACACTTAAAATTACTATTTAACATTAAAAGGAGAATCTTTTTAAGAAATCTTAGATAAGGTGCAACAATATAATACAGAATATTCTAAAAACTCATTGTAATTATAGTGAAATACAAGTTATAATGTAGGCACAGGTGGTTAATTCACTTTTAAAATCAAGAGTTGCCAAGGGGTGATAGTCATGAAGAAATCTCTGGTGCTTGCAATGGCGATGGTTTTGGGTTTGTCTGCCACAGTTTTGGCTGCTAACCCTTTCTCTGCTTTGCCTGCAGGACATTGGGCCTATGCCTCTGTGGCTAAGCTGGCTGCTGCCGGGATTATCGATGGCTATCCTGATGGTACTTTCAAGGGTGAAAACTTGATGATCAGATATGAAATGGCGCAAATAATTGCTAAAGCTTATGCTAAAGATGGCATTGGCACCGATGACAGATTGATGACAGAATTTGCTGAGGAGTTAGCGAGTCTTGGTGTACGCACGGCTAGTCTGGAGAAGAAAACCGATAATACAAAAATTACCGGTGAGGCACGTACACGCTACGTCGACGTTACAGGAACGGACAAGGGTTATATGGCTGATCTTCGCACTCGCTTGTGGCTGAGTGGTCAAGTTAGCGATGATTGGCGATATGTAGCAATGCTGGAAAACATGCAGAGTTTTAACACCAATAAGGAAGAAAGTGAGACCAAATTCCGTCGCGCCTATGTGACAGGAAATGCCGGAGATATCAAAGTTACCGGTGGCCGGTACAATTATACTGTTGGTCAGGGCAATGTTTTTGATGACGGCATTGATGGTGTGCAAATAGACTTTGGCAAAGTTTTGAAGGCAAGCATGGCTTATGGACGCCCTGCCGGCGGCAATGATTTTCACTCTTTCCAAGACGCTGGTGGTAATACCATCTATACTAAAAATAATGATGCGTTTATTACGACGCTGGACTATAAAACAGGGAATTTCACCTTTAATGCGGCGTTTTATGATTTTCTGGATTATGTAGGCAACGCTGATAATAAAATATGGACTGTCGGGGGCAGCATTGACATTGGCGATACTGTTAAGCTGCACGGAGAATATTTGAAATCTAATTTTGCTGCGAATGCCGCTGGCGATGACGATGGTATAGTCTTTGGTTTGAATTATAAGGGAGCTGAACCGGAAAAGAAGGGTTCTTACGGTATTTGGGCGAAGTATTATGATCAGGATCGTTCTACTTATGTTTCGCATACAACTGACGCTGTTCACGATTCGCTTTGGGGCTTTGATGGTTATGGTGTAGGCTTTGATTACACTATAACTAAAAACATTACTGCTCTTGTAGAATATTTTGATTTTAATGGTAAAAACAGCGAAGGTAAGGACAAGACATGGTGGAGTGATGTTACCTTTACTTTTTGATTGGAGTGAATAATATGGCAAAAGTAATTGTTGAAAGAGACATTTGTATCGGCTGTGGATTATGTTGGGGCACTTGCCCGGAAGTTTTTGAACAGAATGCTGATGATGGCTTAAGCCAGGTTGTGGCAGGCTTGCAAATCAATGGGGAAATTGGCGAAGGCCAGATTGAAGAAAACTTAGAGGAATGCGCAAGACAGGCAGCAGATGGTTGCCCTGTATCGGCAATAACCGTAGAATAGGGAGGTAATAAAGTTGGAAGATATCATAAAAGTTGGTGAAAAGGCACCAGATTTTACTTTGAAGGATCAAAGTGGTGCAGATGTTGCCTTAAGCGATTTCCATGGTAAGAAGGTTTTGCTGTCGTGGCATCCTTTGGCCTGGACTTCTGTTTGTACTGACCAGATGAGAGACTTGGAGAGAAACTACAGACGTTTTGAGGAAAAAGACGTAGTTGTTTTGGGAATGAGTGTGGATTCTGCTCCTTCCAAATCAGCATGGGCGAAAATTTTGCTGCTTAATAATGTAAGAATTCTTGCTGATTTTCATCCGTTGGGTAAGGTGGCAAAAGCTTATGGCGTTTTCAGTGAAGAATATGGTGCTTCGAAAAGGGCGAATATTCTTATTGATGAAAAGGGCAATGTTAGCTGGGTAAAAAAATA
>CAYTOV010000064.1:0-8005 GCA_964439485.1 uncultured Acidaminococcales bacterium
TATGTACATTCTTTTAATGGGACCTCCGGGCGCGGGTAAAGGCACTCAGGCAGAGAGACTTATTGCGGAATATCAAATCCCTCATATTTCCACGGGAGATATGTTCCGCGCTGCGGTGAAAAAAGGTACAGAACTCGGAAAAGAAGCAAAAAAATATATGGACGCCGGTACCCTTGTTCCTGATAGCGTTACCATTGGTATTGTTAGAGAGAGCTTGGCAAATCCGGAATGTTCCAAAGGTTTTATCTTGGATGGATTTCCAAGAACAGAAGAGCAGGCAATTGCTCTTGATGGAATTTTAACCGATCTGGACATTAAAATGAACGGTGTGGTTAATATAGTAGTTCCAGATGCTGAACTGGTTGGCAGGGTTACAGGCAGGCGCATATGCAAGGCTTGTGGCGCTACCTACCACGTTGAATACAACCCTAGCAAAGTTGAAGCTATGTGTGATAAATGCGGCGGTGCGTTGTATCAACGCGACGATGACAAAGAAGAAACTGTGAAAAAACGCTTGGAAGTTTATCATAGCCAAACTGCCCCGCTTATTGAGTACTACAAACAACAAGGCGTTTATAAAGAAATCAATGGCCTGCAGGCGATTGACAAAGTATACACTGATGTTAAAGAAAGTCTCGAAGGCGGCAAGTAATGATTCTTTTGAAGTCCGAACGTGAAATACGCTGCATGCGCGAAGCTGGCAGGATCGTAGCTTTGGCGTTGGATGCAGTCGGCAAGGTGGTAGAACCTGGAATTACTACACAGGAGCTGGACGAAGTAGCCAGAAGGACGATAATAGAGCATGGTGCAAGACCTGCTTTCAAAGGCCTGTATGGTTTCCCCGCTAACATCTGTGTATCTGTTAACTGTGAAGTTGTACACGGAATTCCCGGTTCCCGCAAACTTGCGGAAGGTGATATCGTTAGTGTTGATTGTGGTGCGGAAATTGACGGTTTTAACGGCGATTCCGCGATCACCATTCCGGTAGGGATTGTTTCCCCGGAAATTGCGAGACTGATTGAAGAAACGCGTAATGCCCTTTATAAGGGTATTGAACAAGCGATTGCTGGTAATAGAGTTGGAGCAATTTCCCATGCTGTTCAGACTTATGCCGAAAAAGCAGGATTCGGAGTTGTTCGCGAATATGTCGGACACGGTATTGGCCGATCAATGCATGAAGAGCCGGAAGTTCCCAATTTTGGTTTTGCTGACAGAGGACCTCTTCTTAAAGCAGGTATGGTGTTAGCGATTGAACCAATGATTAATTTGGGAGCACGAGCAGTAAAAAGCACGGATGACGGTTGGACAGTTGTTACAAGAGATGGAAAACCATCTGCTCATTTTGAGCATACTGTAGCGATTATGCCGGACGGTCCGGAAATACTGACAAGACTTGCCTGACGGGAAGTTACACTTTATAATATTTCAGGCTTTGAAGCCTAACTGACAAGGAGGTCAATATCTGTGTCAAAACAGGATGTAATTGAGGTTGAAGGCACAATTTTAGAATCTCTGCCCAATGCCATGTTTCAAGTAAAATTGGAGAACGGTCATGTGATTCTCGCACACATATCTGGTAAGATACGCATGAATTTCATCAAAATTTTGCCTGGCGACAGGGTGACAGTGGAACTTACTCCATATGATCTAAATCGTGGACGAATTACGTATCGTTTCAAATAACCAAGACAGGCAAGAGGAGGTTTATTAATATGAAAGTCAGACCATCTGTAAAACCAATATGTGAAAAATGCAAAGTTATTAAACGTAAAGGTCACGTAATGGTAATTTGCGAAAACCCTAAACATAAACAAAAACAAGGATAAGAAGGAGGTGTATTGTTAATGGCACGTATCGCTGGTGTCGATTTACCAAGAGACAAGCGTATTGAGTATGCACTGCCGTACATTTATGGCATTGGATTGACTTTGGCGCGAGAGATTCTTGTTAAAACTGGAATCAATCCTGATACTCGTGTTCGGGATCTTACCGAAGATGAAGTATCTAAGCTCCGTGAAACCCTTGACAATGATTACAAGGTAGAAGGTGACCTCCGTCGTGAGGAATCCCTCAACATAAAGAGATTAGTTGAAATCGGCTGCTATCGTGGCAGAAGACATCGTATGGGACTTCCTGTACGCGGTCAAAACACTAAGAATAATGCACGTACCCGTAAGGGACCAAAACGTAGCGTTTCTGGTAAGAAGAAATAATCTGTAAGGAGGGATAGACGAGTGGTTGCTGCAAAAAAAGTTGTCCGTACTAAACGGAAAGAACGCAAAAATATAGAAACTGGGGTAGCGCATATTCGCTCCACGTTTAACAATACCATCGTTACTATTGCTGATACCCGTGGCAATGTATTGAGCTGGGCAAGCGCTGGCGGCCTAGGTTTCCGCGGTTCCCGCAAAAGCACTCCTTTTGCTGCTCAAATGGCTGCTGAACAAGCTGCTAAAGCTGCAATGGAACATGGTTTGAAAGTTGTTGAAGTATTCGTAAAAGGTCCTGGTGGTGGTCGTGAGGCTGCAATTCGTTCCTTGCAGGCTGCAGGACTTGAAGTAAACGCTATTAAAGACGTTACTCCAATTCCACATAATGGCTGCCGTCCGCCAAAACGTAGAAGAGTATAATTACTGGGAGGTGTAACCAATAAATGGCAAGATATACTGAGGCTGTATGCCGTCAATGCCGTCGTGAAGGCGTAAAATTATTCCTGAAAGGCGACAGATGTTACAGTGATAAATGTGCTTTCGCGGTTCGTGCTTACGCACCGGGCCAACACGGACAAGCACGTAAAAAAGTATCTGAATATGGTGTTCAGTTACGTGAAAAACAAAAAGCTCGTCGTATTTATGGCATTTTGGAACGTCAATTCCATAATTGCTTTGAACGCGCTGAGAAACAAAAAGGTATTACCGGTGAGAACTTACTGGTTATGTTGGAAAGAAGATTGGACAACGTTGTTTACCGTCTTGGCCTGGCTGAAAGCCGTAGCCAAGCGCGTCAAATTGTTACCCACGGTCACATTGCCGTAAACGGCAGACGTTTGGACATTCCTTCCGCATTGGTAAAGGCCGGCGATGTTGTTTCCATTATGGAAAACAGCCGCGGCAAGGAGTATTTCAAGGGTATGGCCGAAACTTTGGCTACGAAAACCGTTCCGGCTTGGATGGTTCTTGATGCTCAAAATCTTTGCGGTAAGATTGACAGATTCCCGACTCGTGAGGAAATTGATGTGCCTATTGCTGAGCATCTTATTGTTGAGTTGTACTCTAAATAATGGACCATCTGCCACCAAATATAACGCGTATTGTGGTAATACGCCAAAGAGGAGGCTTTCCGCATGATAGAAATTGAAAATCCAAAATTGGTTACATCCGACATTAGTGATGATGGCCGTTATGGTAAATTTGTTTGGGAACCACTTGAACGTGGTTATGGTATTACATTAGGGAATAGTTTGCGTCGCGTACTTCTCTCTTCATTGCCAGGTGCTGCAGTTACTGCCGTCAAAATTGACGGCGTGCTGCACGAATTCTCTACGATTCCTGGTGTAAGGGAAGATGTTGCGGATATTATTCTCAACATAAAAGCTCTTTGCCTAAAGATGTACAGCAGTGAACCGACAATAATTCGAATCGAAGCCAGCGGCGAGCAAGAAGTTACCGCAGGCGACATCCTTCATGATGCCGATATTGAAATTTTGAATCCGGAATTGCATATTGCTACTTTAGACGCTGATGCTAATTTCAACATGGAAATCTATGTAGAAAAAGGTCAAGGTTATGTTCCTGGCGACAAAAACAAGAAGCAGGATCAACCGATTGGCGTGATTCCCGTAGATTCCATCTACTCTCCTATTACGAGAGTTAAATTTGGCGTTACTGACACTCGTGTTGGCAACGTAACGAATTATGATAAACTCACTCTTGAGGTATGGACTGATGGCAGCATTATGCCGGATGAAGCTGTTAATGCTGCTTCAGGCATCATGATTGGCTATTTGCGTTTGTTTGAGATCGGTAAAGGCTCACAAGCGCCGGTAGTTAAAGTTCCGGAAGGCTCACAGCAGGAAGAACCAGCTGTAGAAACCGGTAAGGGACCTGTTCCAATTCCTATTGATGATCTTGATTTGTCTGTTCGTTCTAATAATTGCCTAAGACGCGCAGGTATCAACACGGTTGAAGAGTTAACTCAGAAATCCGAAGATGATATGATGAAAGTGCGTAACTTAGGACGCAAATCCCTTGATGAAGTTAAGAAAAAATTAGCTGATCTTGGTTTAGGTTTGCGGAATTCCGAAGAAGAATAGAAGGGGGCGGAAACAAATGGCATATAGAAAATTAGGACGCAATTCCAGCGCCCGTAAAGCTCTGTTTCGCAGCATTTTGACGTCCTTCTTCAAACAAGAGAGAATAGAAACCACTGCGACAAAGGCGAAAGAAATCAGCGGCTTGGCTGCAAAATTGATTACTTTGGCAAAACAAGGTGACTTGCATTCCCGTCGTCAGGTTCTTGCGTTCCTCGTGGATGAAGAAGCGACTAAAAAGCTTTTTGACGAAATTGCTCCGAAGTACACTGATAGAAACGGCGGGTACACTCGTATTTACAAGCTCGGACCTCGTCGTGGCGATGCAGCGGAAATGGCTATTTTGGAATTGGTTTAATAAGAAACGGTTAAAATTGCAGAGACTCTTGTCTCTGCAATTTTTTTATAAAAATTGCTAATTTGTTTTAGCATCAATACAACAAGACAAGAAGTTAACCATGGATAACAGGCAGGTTGACGTTAAAACATATTAATAATATAATAATTGAAGATGTTTTACCTTTAAATAATTGAAAGTATGGGGAGTTCCAGACAGATGAAACCGATAATCGAAGTAAAAAATCTTAGTCACATATATCACGATTCGCAGAATCGAGAAATAAGAGCCCTGGATGGAATAAGTATGTCTATTGAGCAAGGCGAATTTGTTGCCGTTATCGGTACGAATGGTTCCGGCAAATCCACACTTGCAAGACATTTTAATGCATTATTGTGCCCTACTGAAGGTACTTGCCTGATTAACGGCATGGATTCAAATCTGGAAGAGAATCTCTGGAATATCAGACAAACCGTTGGTATGGTTTTTCAGAATCCTGACAACCAGATAGTGGCTGCTATAGTTGAAGAAGACGTGGCTTTTGGACCGGAAAATATTGGTGTGCCGCAGGCGGAAATAAGACCTAGGGTGGAGGCAGCACTTGCTGTAGTTAATATGACGGAATATGCTAAGCACGCTCCACACCTGCTTTCAGGAGGACAAAAACAACGTGTGGCAATTGCTGGTGTATTGGCGTTGCTGCCTAAATGTATAGTTCTGGATGAGCCAACAGCTATGCTGGACCCCAAAGGCCGTAAAGAAATAGTAGCAACTGTTAAGAAACTAAATGAAGAGAAAAATATTACTGTTGTTTATATAACGCATAAAATGGAAGAAACTCTCTTGGCTGATAAAATAATCGTTATGAAGCAGGGTAAAATAGAAATGCAGGGAACACCTGGAGAAGTCTTCAGTAAAGTTGAGCAAATAAAGGAATTAGGCCTCGAAGTGCCAATAGCAGCAGAGGTAGCAGCTGAATTACGAGCAAGCGGACAACAGATACCTGAAAATACTATAACCCCTGAGGAGTTGGCGGAAGCACTATGTCAATAAGATTAGATAATGTGTCATATACCTATATGAAAAAAACGCCATTCGAACGTACAGCATTAAAAGAGGTTACACTTACGATAGAGAAGGGCGAATATATTGCTGTCATCGGTCACACTGGCAGCGGAAAGTCGACGATGATGCAGCATTTTAATGGCTTGCTGAGCCCTGATGCGGGAAAAGTCTTTGTTGATGATGTGGACATCAACGCCAAAGGAGCAGAGGCAAAAAAGGCTAGAAATAAGGTAGGTATGGTCTTCCAATACCCGGAACATCAGATTTTTGCCGAGACTATTTTCGAGGATGTAGCATTCGGACCACGCAATAAAGGTTTATCCGAAGAAGAAGTGGAAAGCCAGGTCAAAGCTGCTTTGAGTTTTGTAGGTCTTGATTACGATACTTTTGCCAATCGTTCACCATTTCAATTATCAGGTGGTCAAATGCGCAGAGTAGCAATTGCAGGTGTTGTAGCAATGGATCCGGATTATCTTATTCTGGACGAACCATCGGCTGGTCTTGATCCGCAATCGCGTGACAATATTTTCCGGGAAATAAATGCGCTCTACCAAGCAAGAAAGATGGCGGTTATACTTGTTACCCACAGTATGGAAGAAGCAGCACAGTATGCGAAACGACTGCTCGTCATGGCAAAGGGCAAGGTTGTCATCGATGGCGAAAGTGCTGAAGTATTTCAAAATCACCGCGAAGCTTTGAAAGAATTAGGCGTTGATGTGCCTCAGGCTATCAAACTGGCCGATGTTTTGCGTGAGCGTGGTCTGCAGATAAGTAGTGATGTGCTGAAAACAGAGGATCTTGTTAAACAAATTAAATTGGCAAAGGGGTGGATGTAGATGCTGACAGACATTAGTCTCGGACAATACTACCCCGGTAATTCTTTTATTCATAAATTAGATCCAAGGACTAAGATTCTTTCCTCACTGGCTTATATCATTGCTGTCTTTCTGGCGGCAGAATCTATGTCCTATGCGGCTGTTATCGGGTTTCTTTTTCTTGTTATCGCTTTTTCACGATTGCCATTTATTTTAGTTTTAAAATCCATCAAGCCTTTATGGATAATTATTTTGCTGACCTTGTGGATTCATGTATTTACAGGTCAGGGTGAAGTTTTATGGTCCTGGAAATACCTTATAGTTACCAAAGAAGGTTTGGCTATGGGTATTAAAATGTCTCTGCGGCTGATTTTGCTTTTAATGATATCCTCCATACTGACCTTTACCACGTCACCTATTGTTTTGACGGACGGGATCGAGGCAATTTTAAAACCGTTTAAAAAAATAGGCGTACCTGCACATGAACTGGCGATGATGATGACGATTGCTTTGCGTTTTATACCTACATTATTGGAAGAAACAGATAGAATAATGAAAGCACAGAGCGCAAGAGGAGCAGATTTTACTTCAGGCAACATAGTTAGAAGAGCAAAGAATATGCTGCCAATATTGGTACCGTTGTTCATCAGTGCCTTTAGGCGTGCTGACGAATTAGCAGTGGCGATGGAAGCGCGCTGTTATCGTGGCGGCGAAGGCAGAACAAGGATGCATGAGCTTGTCTACCAACAAAGAGATATGATGGCTGCTTGCGGTGTGGCTGCCTTACTTGCTGCTATGGTGATCCTGAAATGGGGTGGCTTTTTGTGCGCTATCTGAAACTTACGCTTGCCTATGACGGCAGCAACTATCATGGGTTTCAGCGGCAGAAGAATGCGGTTGGCATTCAGCAGATCGTAGAAAAGGCTCTCAGTATTATTTTTGGTGAAGAAATCAAAATAGCAGCCTCCGGTAGAACTGATACCGGTGTCCATGCCCATGCGCAGGTGATTTCTTTTGCAACCTGCGGTACAGTGCCGACTGACAAAATAGTGCAAGCCATGTCAAGCTACTTGCCGGAGGACATAGTTGTCTGGAAAGCAGAAGAGGTTACCGTTGATTTCAATGCTCGTTATTCTGCGCTGGCGAAACGCTACATTTATCGTATCTTGATCACGGAAACGGTAAATCCTTTTGAGCGGAATTACACCTGGCAATTCAAAAAAATGCCTGACCTGTCTTTGATGCAGGCGGCAGCAGATGTTATTATCGGCGAACACGATTTTTCCGCCTTTCGCTCTGCCGGCAGCGCACCGGTAAAGACCATAAAAAATATTTACAAGGCTGAATGGACCAGGATAGGCGGGCAGGAACTGCGCTTTACCATTGAAGGCGACGGTTTTCTTTATCATATGGTAAGAAATCTGGTTGGAGCTATGGTAAGAGTAGGTAATGGTAAAATAACTTTGGAACGATTCAAAG
>CAYTOV010000065.1:0-7950 GCA_964439485.1 uncultured Acidaminococcales bacterium
CCCTGTCTTTCAGGTCAAAAATAGTCTTAGGTTTTTTGCAATATGCGCACCAGGCGCGCCAGATATCGCCGAAGGTTGTCTTTGGGTTACTATTCATAGCGTAATGCATCAATAGGGTCAAGAAGTGCAGCTTTTCTCGCTGGATAAATACCGAAGAACAGACCGATACAAATCGAGAAAACTACCGCTACTACAATAGCCAAAACGGAAACAACCGTCTTCCAGCCCGCAAAGTATGAAATTGCGTAGGATGCTCCTACCCCCAGTACTGTGCCAAGAATACCGCCAACAACTCCAATAACCATGGCTTCAATTAAAAACTGCAGCAAAATATTATTATAGGTTGCACCAACGGCCTTACGGATACCGATTTCCCTTGTCCTTTCCGTAACAGAAACAAGCATGATGTTCATAATGCCGATACCACCTACCAAAAGACTGATTGCCGCGATGCATCCCAAGAGAGTGGTAATGGTATTGGCGGTTTCCATCATAGTATCCATCAACGCTGCCAAATTACGTACCGAAAAATCGTCGTCTTCATTAGCTTTAATCTTATGTCTTTGACGCAGCAATGTTTCAATATCTGCCTGGACATCATTGATTACATTTTCATTTTGCGCCTGTACCGTAATGCTGTTAACGTAAGTAATGCCCATCATTCTTTGTTGTGCAGTTGTCAAAGGAATATAAACAACGTCGTCCTGATCCTGACCATTAGCGGATTGCCCTTTTACTCCCAAAACCCCAACAATTTTAAAAGGGGCCTTTTTGATACGCATAACCTTGCCGATAGGATCCCCTTCCGGGAAGAGATTATCTACAATAGTCTGTCCAACAACAGCTACACGTGTGCGACTGGATAAATCTTTTTCTGTAAACATGTTGCCTTGCGCAACTTTGAAATTTCGTATATCAATAATGTTCGTTGAAGTTCCTTCTACCCTTGTAGTCCAGTTTTGATTCCCGGCAACAAGCTGATATGAAGATTGAACAGAAGGAGCAACATATGCTATGCCATCTATATTTTTTTCAATTGCAATTGCATCTTCCTCGGTCAGTTTTACCCCTGAACCTGAGGCTAAGCGCGCGCCAGAAGAAGTTCGGCCTCCTGGCTGAATAATCAAAAGATTGCTGCCTAAGCTTGAAATATTATCTTTGATCTGTTCCTTAACACCAAAGCCAAGAGAAACCATAGCGATAACGGCACCAACACCGATAATTATACCCAGAAGGGTAAGAAAAGTACGCATTTTGTTGGTAATCATGCCGTCCAAAGCCATCTTTACGCATTCCGTAAACACTATGGTCTACCTCCATTCATCTTTTACAATCTTTCCATCAACCATATGAATTATGCGTTTCGTACGTTCCGCAATGTCCGGCTCGTGCGTCACCATTACTATCGTCTTTCCCGCTTCATTCAATTCGCGGAAAATATCCATAATCTCATAGCTTGATTTCGAATCCAAGTTACCCGTCGGCTCATCAGCCATAATGATCGCCGGTTGATTAATCAAGGCTCTGGCAATTGCCACTCTTTGCCTTTGTCCGCCTGACATTTCATTCGGTCTATGCTCAACACGGTCACCAAGTCCTACCGCTGCTAAGGTTTCCCGTGCACGCTTTAAACGTTCCACTTCCGGCACCCCGGCATAAACAAGCGGCAAAGCCACATTGACAAGTGCTGACAAGCGCGGCAGCAAATTAAAGTTTTGAAAAACAAAACCAATTTTCTGGTTACGGGTTACAGCAAGTTCGTCGTCATCATACCCGCCAATTTCTTTGCCATCCAAAAAATATTGTCCGGAAGTAGGCCGATCCAAGCAGCCTATGACATTCATCAATGTTGATTTTCCAGAACCGGACGGTCCCATTATAGAAGTAAACTCGCCTACGCCTATTTCAAGGTTAACATGGTCCAAAGCATGTACTATAGAATCGCCCATCTGATAAGTTTTCATTATATCTTTTAATTCAATGACTGCCATCACCATGCCCCTCTCTGTTTAGAAACGTGGTCCGCCGCCGCCAATATTTACTTTAGGCGTAGTCGCTGTTTTAGATGCACGCACCAATACTTTATCGCCAACTTGTAAATCGCCGGTTACTTCTA
Organism: uncultured Acidaminococcales bacterium; assembly: GCA_964439485.1. Classification (GTDB taxonomy): domain Bacteria; phylum Bacillota; class Negativicutes; order Acidaminococcales; family Acidaminococcaceae; genus RZYP01. The sequence continues at coordinate 2,117 of CAYTOV010000065.1, forward strand.
CTTTATCATCACCTGTAAGACCAACCTTGACCTCTACATTTTTTGTTTCTTTAGTATTTTCGTTATAAACCTGTACATAACGTTTCTTACCTTCACTGCGCAGACAGGTGATCGGCACCATTAAAACATCATTTGCCTCACCGGTGATAATTTCCGTTCGCGCTGTCATTGTTGGCAATAGCTTCCCATCCTTATTGTCCACGTCTACATAAACGGTGTAGTAAATAACATTATTAGAAGTTACTGCACTGCGGGATACTAAACGTACTACCCCATTAAATGTCGTATCAGGGTAAGCGTCAACTGTAAAATTAACTTTTTGTCCTACTTTAACCTGACCAATATCAGATTCATCAACTAAAGTTTCTATTTGCATCTTATCCAGATTAGCAACAGACATCAAAACCTGAGGTGTTGAAATACCTGATGAAATCGTCTGTCCTACCGGGGTAGGCTTGCCTATAATGGAGCCGCTGATAGGAGAATAAATAATTGTATCATTAACATTGGAAGTAGCAGTGTCATAACTTGCCTGTGCAACGATGTAATCAGCCTCTGCCGTATCGAAATCACTGCGGGCAATTGCCCCTTGATTCATGAGTGCAAGATAACGATTGTAAGTTGCTGATGCATTCTGCAATTTTGCGGCAGCCTGCGTCTGAGTAGCAACTAATGTTTTGTCATCCAAACGTAGTAATTTTTGTCCTGCCTCTACGTGTTGATTTTCCTGCACATAAACCTCGACTATACGTCCTGTAATTTTAGAGTTTATCTGAACATTGTCTACCGCGCTCAAAGCACCGGTTGCAGAAATACCAGACGTAAGTTTGCCTCGTTCGACAATTGCTGTCTTCTCTACTTTTTCTGGAGTCTTAGTACTCTGGTAATATTTGTACCCGCCAAAGCTAGCAGCCACTAGCAAAATAAGTGCTATGATTTTCACTTTGTTGTTTTTGAAAAACTGCATCATCATTCTCACGCTCGCATTCTCTGTTTTCAAGTAGTCCTGCTTTACAGTTCTCATTATAAAACAGCCTGACCCTACAGTCAAAAGTCTCCTTGTGACAAGTACGTGATTATTTCATGTCTTTGCCGCCATAAATAGGTCTAGGCTTCATAAATGAAATAAAAGGGCCGACCTTTTATAAGGTCAGGCCCTTTCCGTTAACCTCTGATTTGTCCTGTTCCATTTATTAAATATTTCACGCTTGTTAATTCCGGTAACGCCATAGGTCCCCTGGCATGAAGCTTTTGTGTGCTTATACCTATTTCAGCACCAAAACCAAATTCAAAGCCATCGGTAAAACGGGTGGAAGCATTGACGTATACGGCAGCTGCATCTACGTTCTGCTGGAACTTTCTTGCGCTTTCGTAGCTTCTTGTCACGATAGCTTCCGAGTGTTTAGTCCCATATTCGGCAATATGGTCAATCGCTTCATCAATATCTTTAACTATCTTTACAGACAGGCGCAAATCGCCATACTCTGTAGCCCAGTCTTCCTCAGTAGCAGGTTCTACGCGCGTATCGAAAGCCTTGGTCTGCTCACAGCCAAAAATCTTGACACCTGCGTCAAAATAACGTTTCAACATAGCTGGTAAAAATTCTGCCGCAATTTTCTCGTGGACCAATAAGGTCTCCATAGCATTGCAGACAGAAGGGCGAGACACTTTAGCATTGAAAGCAATCTCTCTCGCCATGACAAGATCAGCGTTCTCATCAACGAAAGTATGGCAGACACCGACACCAGTCTGGATAACCGGCACAGAACTGTTCTGCACTACCATATTTATCAGGCCTGCACCACCACGCGGAATTACAACGTCTACATAGCGATCCATCCTGATTAATTCCTGTACAGCCGCACGATCCACTGAATCAATGAACTGCAAAGCCGCTTTAGGAATACCGGCATTTTCTGCCGCCTCCGTTAATACGCCTGCAATCGCCTTATTGGAACGGATAGCTTCTGAACCGCCCTTCAAAATAACAGCGTTTCCTGACTTCAGGCAAAGACCAATGGCATCTGCCGTAACATTAGGACGTGCTTCATAAATAATTGCAATAACGCCAAGAGGTACACGGATTTTCGTTAAATTAAGACCGTTGGCAAGCTGTCTGCCGGCAATTACTTCGCCAACAGGGTCAGCCAATTCTGCTACCTGTCTCAAACCTATTGCCATGCCTTCTATGCGTCCTTCTGTCAGCATCAGACGGTCAAGCATTGATTCGCTCATGCCATTTTGACGGCCGCTTTCCATGTCAGCCCTGTTCTCTTCCAAAATGTAATTCTTGCAAAGGCATAGTGCTTCTGCCATTGCCTTGAGAGCATCATTTTTTACTTTAGTGGAAACATTGGCTAATGCGCGGGCAGCTTTATTTGCAGCTATCGCTTGTTCCTCTATCTGTGATTTTACTTCCATTATTTTACCCCCTAAAGAATTACCAAGTCATCACGATGAATAACTTCGTCAAAATGCTTATGTCCGAGTATATTTTCGATCTCCGAAGTCTTTGCGCCCTTTATCATGTCTAACTCTTCGGAGGAATAATTTGCAAGACCCCTGGCCAACTCGTGGCCAGTCTTATTTACGACGCTAATGGTATTACCAGCCTCAAATTCGCCCTCTACGTCAGTTATACCAGCTGGCAGGATACTGCAGCCGCCAGCTTTGCGCACTGCTTTCGCACAGCCGTCGTCAACGACGATTTTGCCGGCTATCCTCGCTCCAAAAGCCAACCAGCGTTTTCTGAACTGCAGGCGGTTTTCTCTGGAAACAAAAAGCGTCCCGATTTCTTCGCCCTCCAGAATACGGCTGATAGCATCTTTTTCTTCACCTGACGCAATAACCATATTAATGCCGGAGCTCGTAGCCATTTTAGCAGCCTGAATTTTTGTAAACATTCCGCCAGTACCAACTTTTGAACCTGCATCACCTGCACTTGCTTCTATTTCGGGTGTAATATCCGTTACCTCAGGCACTAATTTAGCATTAGGGTCATTTTGAGGATTAGCGGTATATAAACCGTCAATATCAGAAAGAATGATCAAGAGGTCCGCGTCAACGATACCTGCTACCAACGCCGAAAGATTGTCATTATCACCAATTTTCAACTCGTCAATAGCGACAACATCGTTTTCATTAACAATAGGTATAACTTTATGTTCAAGCAGGGCTAAAAATGTGTTACGTGAATTAGTGTAGCGATGTCTGTCAACAGAATCCATTCTCGTCAGCAGCACCTGCGCCACAATCTGCCCATATTCCGCGAATATTTTTTCATAGGTGTGCATCAGCACTCCCTGACCAACGGCCGCGGCAGCCTGTTTGCCGGGAATTGTTTTGGGTTTTGCCACGAGCCCCAGCCGATCGACGCCAACTGCAACCGCACCTGAAGAAACAAGGATAATTTCCTTGCCTTGGTTTGCCAGATCAGCAATTTCACGAGCTAAACGATCTATTCTGGAAAAATTTCTTTTACCGTTGCCATAAGTAATAGTACTGCTGCCAACTTTTATTACAATTCTTTTTACGTCTTTCAGCGTTGCTCGATCAAAACTCAAACGACTCATCCCTTTACTGTTCTTTGAACTCAAATACCATGTCGCGAATACGGACACTCTGTCCTTCTTGCACGCCCTTTTCTTTCAGAGCTTCTTCAATTCCCAGTTTGCGCCAGATTAACTGGAAGCGATACAACGCTTCTTCATTGTCGAAATTTGTCATAGCGACAAGACGCTCTATATTCTTACCTTTTACTTCAAAATCAGTATCATTACCCGGAATAATTTCAAAGCTGTCCGGATCTTCTTCAATCAATTTTGCCGTTTCTACTTCTTCAGGTTCCGGAACATAATTCTGCAGCATTTCATAAGCTTTGTACATAAGTTCGTCTAAGCCTTCACCTGTTGCAGCGGATACCCTTATAATATCGCAGCCTTTGCCTTTGACGTATTCTGCCACACGTTCAAAGTTTTCAGCTGCCTCCGGCAGGTCCATCTTATTGGCCACAACAAGTTGTTTCCGTCGTGCCAATTTTTCACTGTAAAGAGCTAATTCCTCATTGATTTTATCAAAATCTTCGACAGGATCACGTCCGTCAAGACCTGAAACATCAAGCACATGCAGTAACACTTTGGTACGCTCTATGTGCCTCAGGAAATCATGTCCAAGACCTACGCCTTTATGTGCTCCTTCAATAAGACCGGGGATATCTGCCAAAACAAAGCTGCGTTCAGTATCAATACGCACTACGCCCAAAACTGGGGTAAGCGTTGTGAATGGATAAGCCGCTATTTCCGGTTTTGCTGCCGAAACGCGCGAGATAATGCTAGACTTGCCAACGCTCGGATAACCAACCAGACCAACATCTGCTAATAATTTTAACTCTAGCTTTACCCAGCAGGATGAGCCAGGTTCACCTTTCTCAGCAAATGTAGGTGCGCGATTGATGCTGTTTACATAGCAGGCATTGCCTTTACCGCCACGACCGCCCCTGGCAGCTCTGAATTGTTGCCCGTCCTCTGTTAAGTCTGCCAGAACTACGCCAGTCATGTCATCTTTTACCAATGTTCCCATAGGCACGCGTACAATTACATCATCAGCAGCTGCACCTGTGCAGTTGCTGGCGCCGCCGCCGTTGCCTCTCTTAGCCACGAATTTCCGTTTATACCGGAAATCAATCAACGTATTAAGGTTCTTGTCAGCGATGATAATTACGCTGCCGCCACGACCGCCATTGCCGCCGTTCGGCCCGCCTCTTTCTACAAATTTCTCTCTGCGAAAGCTGCTCGATCCATCTCCGCCTGCTCCCGCCTCGACATATATTCTCGCTCTGTCTATAAACATAATTTTTTCTCCTGTTTCCTTTTATTACATTCTTACGCCACTATATATCCATTATAATACACAATAGCCTATAAGTGAACTAGCATTGCTGGCAAATAATGAGCATATAGGTACTTACATGCGCTTTCTTCTAACAAAAAAATACCCGTGACATTGAGTCACGGGTATTCGTGAATTGCAAATTACATAGCCTCTTCAGTAGCAGGATACACGCTGATTTGTCTTTGGTCACGGCCTTTACGTTCAAAAGCAACATTACCTTCAACTAATGCATAAATAGTATGATCCTTGCCGATACCTACGTTATTGCCTACATGGAATCTGGTTCCACGTTGACGGACGATAATGCTGCCTGCAGTAACAAGCTGGCCGTCATGAGCTTTAGTTCCCAATCTTTGAGCGTTGGAATCACGACCATTGTGGGAGCTACCAGTACCTTTTTTATGTGCAAATAATTGTAATTGAATCTTAATCACGGTGTTCACCTCCTGTGTTCTTTAATACGAACACGCTGCGGATATTGTTCGGCAATGTCTTTCAGGGCCATTTCCATGGTTACCAGAATTGCTTGCGTCAAATCATCCGGCGTTTGTTTTAATGTTACTTTTAAATCACCGTCGCTGCACTCGTAGAACAGCTCACGTTTTAAATGTTCTTCAAGCCCATTAATGGCTGCTAACGTCAATACGGAAACCGCTGCACAGACAATATCCTTGCCTTCTTCGGCATAATCGGCATGCCCGTTGACTTCATAAGCTACCATGAGGTTTTTCTCATTTTTAAATAAATCGATTTTAATCATAGTGATTAGTCTTCGATTTTAGAAATTTCAACTTTAGTATATGGTTGACGATGGCCTTGACGTTTACGATAGTTGGATTTTGCTTTATATTTGAAAACCAAAATCTTCTTGCCTTTGCCGTGTTCCACAACTTTAGCTGTTACTTTAGCGCCTTCAACAACCGGCTTGCCGATTTTAATATCGC
>CAYTOV010000066.1:0-7905 GCA_964439485.1 uncultured Acidaminococcales bacterium
GTTTATCCTGTTAATCCAGGTATTACTGAAATAGACGGCGCTAAATGTTATGCCAGTCTGGCAGAATTGCCTGTAACACCGGAAGTTGTTAACGTTGTCGTGCCAACTAAAATAGCGGTGGAGACAGTTAAAGCTGCTGCTGAAAAAGGAACTAAAATTGTCTGGCTGCAGCCGGGAGCTGATAGACCGGAAGTGGTCCAAGCTGCTGAAGAGGCGGGGCTGGAAGTTATAAAAGATTGTGTTTTAACAAGGATTTTCGTTAAAAAATAGAATTAAAACGGGGCGGACCATAATGGTTGCGCCCTATTTTTCTAGTGGGGGTAAATAATGTTTAATATAGGGTGTCATTTATCGACAGCCAAAGGTTACTATCATATGGGCGAGGAAGCCTTACATATTGGAGCCAATACATTTCAATTTTTTACGCGTAATCCTCGCGGTGGTAAAGCCAAGAAGGTTAATTATGAAGATATGAAGTTATTGATAGACTTGGCAGAGCACAACAATTTCGCAACATTAATGGCACATGCTCCCTATACAATGAATGCGTGTTCTGCAGAACCAAGTATTAGAGATTTTGCTTTGCAAGTGATTCAGGAAGATTTGTCAACGTTGGAAAATTTGCCTCATGCCTACTATGTATTTCATCCAGGCAGCCACTCAGGACAAGGTATCGAGCAAGGGATTGCTTTGATCGCCAAAATGTTGAATTCGGTTCTTAAAGACGGACAGAGAACAAAAGTACTTTTAGAGACTATGGCAGGCAAAGGGACAGAAATTGGAAAAACGTTTGAAGAGCTAAATTTAATTATTCAATTGGTAGAGCGGAAAGAAAAGATTGGGGTTTGTCTCGACACATGCCATGTTTTTGATGGTGGTTATGATATTATTAACAATTTAGATGGCGTACTAAAGGAATTTGATGATAAAATTGGTTTGAACTTTCTTAAAGCCGTTCATTGCAACGACAGCTTAAATATTTTGGGGAGCCACAAAGATCGGCATGCTGGTATTGGTAAAGGGACAATAGGCCTTGATGCAATGTCCAGAATAATCAACCACCCGGCTTTGAAAAAACTGCCGTTTTATTTAGAAACGCCGAACGATTTGCCTGGCTATGCGGAAGAGATAAGGTTACTAAGAAAATTATATGTTGAATAGCTAGAGGTGTATTATGGTTAATAAAGCATATTTTCATTCTCCTGTCGGCTGGTTATCAATTGAAGATAACGGTACTGCCTTGACTAAAATTAACTTTGAAAAGCAAGCCTGTAATGAACGTGAGAAAAGAAGTAAGCTGGCTGATATGGCTGTCCTGCAGCTTGAAGAATATTTTAGTGGCAAACGTAGTTCTTTTTCATTACCAATGGCTCCTGTCGGAACGCAATTTATGCAAGATGTATGGCAGGCTTTGGTTACTATTCCTTACGGTGAAGTAAGATCTTACCGTGACATTGCTAAAGCGATAGGGAACCCCAAAGCGTGCAGGGCTGTGGGTATGGCCAATAACAGAAATCCCTTGCCGATAATCATACCTTGCCACAGAGTAATTGGTGCTAATGGCAAATTAGTTGGTTATGCCGGCGGGTTGGACTGTAAGGAGAAACTATTGGCTCTTGAAAAAGAAAATAGCAGGTAATAGTACCTGCGAATGTAAATTATTATGCATGCAATAAATAATTTTTTATAAAGATAATAAAATATTATCAAATTGTTGCTAAAATTATTAAAAAGTGATAAGATGAACGCATTAAATGCATCTTTGTGTTTTTTACGTCGATGAAGCCACTTCTTGAGTAAATCAAGAGGTGGCTTTTTGTTTTAGTAGAATTCCCTTTGCCGATGCAAAGTTGAATATAAAATATATATTTGGGGGGAACAAATAATGTTAAAGAAGTTTATATGTTTTGCTGTTTTAATGGTTTTGCTAATGGGAATGGTTGCCGGCTGTGGGACTAAAAAGGCTGAAACTGTGAAAATTGGCTTTATAGGGCCATTGACCGGTGGTAATGCAGCAATTGGTATCGGACTGAAAAATTCTGCCGAACTAGCAGTTAAACAGGCTAACGACTCAGGAAAGTACAAAACAAAGTTCGAATTAGTAGTTGTAGATGATGGCGGTGATCCGTCAACAGCAGTAAGCGCCGCTAATAAATTAATTGCAGATAAAGGTGTGGTTGCAGTTTTTGGCCATTTTAACAGTGGTGCCGCTTTAGCGACTGTGCCTATTTTCCATAAAAACGGTATGCCTATCTTGGTAACTGCCGCTATTCATCCTGATATTACCAAAGGTCAATTCAAAGAAGTAACACGTATCATGACTGCTGCCAATGTGCAGAACGAGTTTGCAGGTAATCTCGCTACCAAAGAGTGGGGAGTTAAAAAAATAGCACTTATTCATGATAAAACTGATTATGGCAAAACTAATGCAACTCAATTTGCTGAATCAGCTAAGAAAAATGGTGCAACTATAATTTCAGAGGATGGTATTTCTGTAGGACAACAAGATTTCGCAGCACTTCTGACTAAAATAAAAGCTGAAAATCCGGAAGCCATCTATTTTGGTGGTGTAGCAACTGAAGCCGGCTTACTTAAACGTCAAATGGCAGATTTGCAAATGAATTGCCTGTTCTTGAGCGATTCAGGTATATTTCTGATACCTTCAACAAAATTGCTGGTGATGCTGCACAAGGTATGATAGCTTTCAATATTGGCAAACCATTGGAAGATTTACCGGGCGGTAAAGCATTTATTAAAGCTTATGATGATGCTAAATTTGCTGAACCACATGAAACTTACGGACATTTTGGCTATGATTCGGCAAATATCGTTATGGCAGCTATTGATAAGGCTGGCACAACTGACAGAGCAAAAGTTGCCGAAGCTATTCGTGCTACTAATAGTTTCCCAGGCGTAATTGGTGAAACATCTTTCGATCAACGTGGTGAAAACACCCTTAAATTAATCACAACATTTATCTCTGAAAATGGCAAATGGATACCTTATTATAAATCAACGATCAAAGTGGTTGATATGAAATTGGTTAAGCAATAATGAACATTCGTTTATCTGGAAATGAGGTGTGGAGATGGCTATTGAGCTAATAATCCAACAGTTTTTAAATGCATTGGGATTGGGCATTATGTACGCACTGATAGCTGTGGGATTTACCCTCTTCTTCGGTGTTATTGAGGTAGTCAACTTTGCACACGGTGAAGTTTTTATGTTAGGAGCATTTGTTGCGCTCCTGTCTGGTGGTCTTATAACCTCTATTGGTTTAACCATGGGATCATTGCCGTTCTTTTTGGCTATATTACTATTGGTTCTTTTGGCCGGTGGCATTTTCGGCGTATTACTGGAAAAGTTTATAGTACGTCCAATGCGTAGTGCACCGGATATTATGACATTGCTAATAACTCTTGGTGTATCAATAGTGATGAGAGAAGCTGTGATGCTTTTTGTACCTAACGGACGCAATCCTCAGCCGTTTCCTAAACTTTTTGAGATGGAGAGTATTAAGATTGGCGGTGTATTGATAAAACCAGAGACTATTTTATGCATTATTTTGTCAGCGGTTTTAATCAGTGGTTTGTACTATATAATAGAAAAAACTACTTTCGGGCGCTATATCAGAGCAACGGCTCAGGACAGAGAGGCTGCAATGATGATGGGAATCAATGTTAAGAAAATTTTTATCATCACGTTGGCTCTGGGTTCTGCACTAGGTGCAGTGGCCGGGATGATGAATGGCTTGTCCTACGGAATTATTAAATTCAATATGGGTTTTGCCGCAGGCATTAAAGGTTTCGCAGCTGCCGTAGTTGGTGGCTTGGGCAATGTTTATGGAGCAATTGCTGGTGGCATGCTTTTAGGCTTCTTGGAAATATTTGTAGTAAGTACAATACCGGACGGTTCCAGTTATCAGGATCTCATAAGTTTTGTGATAGTTATCCTGTGCTTGGTGTTCAGACCAGCGGGCATATTCGGCGAACGTGCCTACGAAAAGGTATAGGAGGATGCAAAGCAAATGATCAAGATACTTCTTACCGAATTATTGTGTTATTTATTATTTTTGGTTTTTGTCTATATTGAAGATCCTGTTATGGTTACAGCCTTCATTGCGTTGATGATAATAGCAGGATTTATGCTCAAAAAAACAGGACGTAATTTTTTACAGGAGATTGAAAAAGTTTATGCTGAAAACCTTGGCAAAGTGGGATTACTTGCAGCTGCAATAGCACTTACGGTGCCTTTTGCCATAATGGGTGATTCATACTGGCTGCAAATCCTTAATTTTATGATGCTGAATGCGATTATGGCATTAGGCCTAAACTTTATGACAGGCCGAGCTGGCTTGATTTGTCTCGGCTATGCAGCTTTCATGGCAATTGGTGCTTACACCGTAGGTATTCTGACTCTAAAGGCTGGCATCAGTTTCTGGATTGCCTTACCATTAGCAGGAATATTTGCCAGCCTGTTCGGCGTAATACTGGGCTTGCCGGCTTTAAGGGTAAAGGGACACTATCTGGCCTTAGTTACAATAGCCTTTGGCTTAATTGTTCAGGAACTGCTTTTAAACTTGGAAAGCATTACTGGTGGTACAAATGGGCTGATAGATATTCCATCGCCGTCTTTTTTCGGCATTGACATGGGAACGACGGTCAACTTTGGTTTTATGAGTATGACATATCAAGCTAATTTTTATTATCTTTGCTTAGTGCTTTTGGTTATTACAACAGTAGTCTTATACCGTTTTAGCAACTCACTGTTTGGTCTTGCACTTAATGCTATGCGTGAGGATCAGTTGGCCGCCCAGTGTTATGGCCTGAATTTGACAAATTATAAACTATTGGCTTTTGCTATAGGAGCCTTTTTTGGCGGCATAGCCGGGGGTGTTTACGCCGCTATGATTAATTTCATAGCTCCGGAAAATTTTGGGTATTCTTTGTCAATCATAGTTATCAGTATGATTATATTAGGCGGTTTGGACTCTATTCCAGGAGCATTGGTAGGGGCTTTCTTTCTGACAGTTTTCCCTGAGAAATTCCGTGCTTTTGAAGATTACAGGGTAATGTTCTATGGTATTATTATTGTTCTTTGCCTTCTCTTTATGAGAGAGGGAGTACTGCCGTTTAAACATCGTATATTTAAACCTAAGACTGCTGGCGGAGAGGGGAATTGATATGGATTTACTTAATGTAGAAAATTTAACAATCCGCTTTGGCGGGGTTGTGGCAGTAAATGAAGTATCGTTTTCGCTTAAAGCAGGAGAAACTTTAGGGGTTATAGGGCCGAATGGTTCAGGCAAGACAACACTGTTTAATTTGCTGTCCGGCATTTATCAGCCGACGAATGGGGAGATCGTGCTTGCTGAAAAATCAACCAAAGGAATGCGTCCTGATGAAGTATTTCATCTTGGGATTTCACGTACTTTCCAAAACGGCCGCCTTTTCTGGAATCTGAATGTACTTGAGAACATCATGATGGGTATGGAGGAAGTCAGAAACAGTAAACTTTTTGGTTCGCTTTTTGGGACAAAGAAAGAAATAGCAATCCAAGAACAAGCTATCGAAAAGGCCTTCGAAATAATGAAGATATTTGGAACGTTATTGACCTCGCAGGCCCATAAGGCTTCCAAAGATTTACCATATGCTGATCGTCGCCGCCTGGAGATTTGCCGGGCAATAGCGTCCAAACCTAAAGTTATCTTATTGGATGAGCCTTCTGCCGGTATGGATGGGGTGGAAACAGAGACCTTGATGAATGATTTGATCAAAGTTAAAAAGGCTATGCCTGAATTGTCAATTATTGTTGTAGAGCATGACATGGCATTTATAAAGGGTCTGGTTGATAAAGTTATGGTTCTGGATTATGGCAGGCGGCTGGCATATGGTTCGTTTGACGCAGTAGCCAAAGATGAAAATGTTATAAAAGCTTATTTAGGACAGGGGGATGGCGCATGTTAGAGCTAATGAATGTTTTTACTGCTTACGGCTCTGTTCCTGTTCTTAAAAATGTTTCTTTAAAAGTCCCAGAAGGCAGCATCACGTGTCTTTTGGGTAGTAATGGAGCTGGCAAGTCTACTACAATTAATACCATTCTGGGGTTTGTAAAACCAAAAGCAGGAAGCGTTATTTTTTGTGGCGAAGACATCACAGGTAAAGCAACAGAGACGATAATACATAAAGGTATCGGCGTGGTACCTGAAGGACGTCGTGTTTTTCCTAAAATGACGGTAGAAGAAAATCTTTTAGTCGGAGCCTGTGCGTGCAAGGATAAAGGGAAAATTGCTCAAAATATTGAAAGAGCCTATACCTTATTTCCCAGACTTGCTGAGCGGCGCACACAGAATGCCGGCACGATGAGCGGGGGCGAACAACAAATGCTGGCTATCAGCCGCGCGTTGATGAGTGATCCTAAAATACTGCTTTTGGATGAGCCGTCGCTTGGATTGGCGCCGCTGGTTGTTAATGATATTTTTGATACTATTGCCAAGTTGAATAAAGAAGGTACTACTATTCTTTTGATTGAACAAAACGGATTCAAAGCTTTAGAAATGGCTCATAGAGGATATTTGATGCAAAAGGGAGAAATTATAGCCAGCTGTACTGAGAATACAAATGAAGCTAAGGAACAGCTGAAGGCAGTGTACCTAAAACATCATAGCGGGGAGGAGAAGTAATATGTTTTCACGTGCTGAAGAAAAAGAAGCGACAGATCTTTTGCAAAATATTCTGCGCTGTAATACGACAAATCCGCCAGGTAATGAAGCCGTATTGGCTGAAAAAATCAAAGAATGGCTTGTGGGTGAGGAAATTTCTTGCCAAATAGATGAATTTGAGCTTAATCGAGCTAATCTTATTTTTGAAATAAAAGGCGCTGCAGAAGGACCAAAACTTCTGGTTACTGGTCATCTTGATACTGTGCCGCCTGGCAACTGCCCATGGCAGCATGATCCTTTTGGAGCTGAGATTGAAGACGGGTTGATTTTCGGAAGGGGAGCATCTGACATGAAGGGGTCAGTTGCGGCGATGCTTTATGCTATCATCAGAATGAAACGCAAAGGCATTGTGCCCAAACAAGATATGTTATTTCTTGGAACTGCCGGTGAAGAGATGTTCTGCCAAGGTGCTCTGCATTTTGTCGATAAAAACGGCATGGAAAATATTGGCGCCGTTTTGGTAGGAGAGCCCAGTAATGGAGATCTATTATTAGCACATAAGGGAGCGGCCTGGCTGGAGGTAACTACTTACGGAAAAACAGCACATGGCTCAATGCCGGATCTTGGCGTGAACGCAGTTATGAGCATGAATGCCTTTCTAACTGCACTTGCCGGCCAAAGCTTTCAGGCCGCAGCGCATCCTTTGCTGGGTTTACCGACTATCAGCGTTAATAAGATTGAAGGCGGCGTAGCAATCAATGTTGTTCCGGATTACTGCAGCTGCAAGATAGACGTACGCACTATACCTGGGCAGACAGAGGAAGATGTCAGAATACTTATTGACAAGGCCATGGCTGAAGCTGCAGAATATTGCCCTGGATTTAAAGCTGATTATAAATTCCTTTGCTCTCTGCCTTCAGTAGGCTGTATACCTAATGATAAAATTATTGACTGCGCAGTGACGTGTGTTGATAGAGAGCTGGTACAAAGAGGCGTGAACTATTTTACGGATGCCTCTGCCTTGATTGGCAGCAGGCAGCTGCCTCTGATAATATATGGACCTGGGGATGACAAACAGGCGCATCAACCGGATGAGCATCTATCCATGGCCAAATATTTTGAAGCAATTGATTTTTATGAGAAATTTCTAACTGAATACAGTATTAAATAAAAAAACAGGAGTTCATAATGAACTCCTGTTTTTTTATTTAATACTATTCTGCTTGTTCAGCAATTTTTTTGTT
>CAYTOV010000067.1:0-4823 GCA_964439485.1 uncultured Acidaminococcales bacterium
TCTATGCTCCTTGTGTTACTAATCCTGAAAAAATAATTTGTATTGGCTTAAACTATCTGGATCATGCCAATGAGTCAAAAATGGAAATACCACTTTCGCCGGTTGTGTTTAGCAAGTTTAGTAATGCTTTGGCCGGTAATAAACAAGAGATTCTTCTGCCAATTAATGCAAAACAATTTGATTATGAAGCAGAATTAGTTATTGTAATTGGTAAAACGGCAGAGAGTGTTTCTCGCGAAAATGCAATGTCTTATATCTTTGGTTATACTATAGGCAATGATTTAAGTGCAAGAGACCTTCAGTTTCGGACAGGACAATGGCTGTTAGGAAAAACATGTAATGGATTCGCTCCTATTGGTCCATATTTGGTAACGGCTGATGAAGTAAATCCTTCTGATCTTGAAATAAGTTGTAGAGTTAATGGTGAATTGAGACAACAAGGAAACACGAAAAATATGATCTTTGATTGCGCCTATATTGTGAGCTATTTGTCACAGCACATGACCTTGAAGCCAGGTGACATAATTTTTACAGGGACACCGGCTGGAGTTATTTTGGGGTATCCAGAGGAGAAAAGAGTATGGCTTAAAAGCGGCGATGAAGTAAGTGTGTCAATCGAAAAGATTGGTACACTTATAAATAAACTTAAATAACAATAAAATATTATTTAATAAAGTTGTTGCATGTTCTACTAACCATTGTGTTATAATCATTACATGTCTGTCATAACAGAAATTTCGTTTCTATGAAGTGGAGGAAGTTGAGCATGCCGTTTAGGTTAAAACCTAAGGAAGAAAAATTTTTTGAATTTATGGATAATCATGCCGAACTTTGCGTTGAGGCAGCAGATGTAATGGTAGATAGCGTAAGTGGTAAAACTTCTCAAGAGACAGCTTTGTCAGTAATTGAAGATTTAGGGGGCAAAGCTAATAAAATTGTTGAAGCGACAGAGAGCAAATTGCACAAAACTTTTATTGCGCCGTTAGACCGTGAGGATATTCATGTACTGATTGAAATCCAAAACGAGATTATGAATTCGATTGGTGACTTCCTGCATAAGTTTTATAAGTATAATCCAGGTGAACCATCGGAAGGGATAGTCTTGATGGTGAAAAATGTTCGTGATTGTGTAAAACAGGTCAATAAAGCAATTAACGAAGTACCTAATATGAAGAAAAACTATTTAAAAATTGAGGCACGTACAAACAAAATAAAGCAACTTGAAGCATTAGGTGATGAGTTATACCGTGATGAAATGGTAAGACTTTTCTGTAATACTCCAGATGCCATTCAAATTTTAAAATGGAAAGAAATAATGACTGAGCTTGAAAAAATGCTTGATACTTGTGTTGTTTTGGCCGATTCGTTGAAAAGGGTTGTGCTGAAGTATGCTTGATATGCCAGTTATGCTTTTGCTCGTTATTATTTTTGCATTAGTTTTTGATTTTATTAATGGTTTTCACGATACGGCTAATGCCATTGCTACGCCTGTATCTACCCGGGCAATTAGTCCAAAGGTTGCCATACTTGGATCAGCTTTTCTTAATTTTTGCGGAGCTCTTCTTGGTACGGGGGTAGCTAAAACGATAGGCGGCGATATCGTAAAATCTGCGTCTATGGTTAATGCCAATGTTCTTGTTGCCGCATTGATTGCCGCCATTTTATGGAATTTGATAACGTGGTGGTATGGTATACCCAGTAGCTCTTCTCACGCTTTAATCGGAGGGCTTGTTGGTGCTGTAGCCGCAGCATCTGGTTTTGGTGCTCTTAGTTTAGCAGGGATTGAAAAGATTTTTCTTTCATTAATTGCTTCTCCGCTTATCGCTTTGGTCAGTGGTTATCTGATAATGTTGGCTCTCTTATGGATTTTTGGACGGTTTGCGCCTAGCGTATTGAATCGGAGCTTTAACAAGATGCAGATACTATCGGCGGCCGTAATGGCTTTTTCACATGGCTCAAACGATGCACAAAAGGCGATGGGAATAATCACATTGGCACTTTTGAGCGGCGGTTTTATAGAAACTTTTGAAGTTCCGACTTGGGTAATGTTCGTTTGCGCGTCTTCAATGGCTTTGGGAACAGCGGCAGGTGGGAAAAAAATAATTAAAACAATGGGTACTAATATTTTTCGGATGTCACCAATTAATGGGTTTGCAGCTGACTTAGGCGCAGCAATGGTTATTTCGTTGGCTACCTTTTTTCATTTACCTGTAAGCACAACGCATGTCATATCTGGCTCAATTATGGGTGTTGGCTCAGCCAAGCGCGTAACAGCTGTTAGATGGACGGTTGCGCAAAATATGCTTATGGCGTGGGTCTTAACGATTCCGCTTAGTGCTGCTGTTGGTGTTCTGATATATAAAGTAACTTTGTATTTATGATAAAATATAAAAATTATTAATTTAAAGATAATACCTCCATTCGTATTTTTAACGGATGGAGGTATTTTTTGCGAAGTTCTTATTGATGAAGTGGGCGTTCCTATTGATTTTTAGCACATGTCTTGACAACTGTCTTGTCAGGTGGTAAATTATCCTTCAAACATATAAAAACCTGGAGGATAATCAAATGAAGAATATACAAAGAGAAATATCAAAACTGAAAAAGGAAAAGAATGCAGTGATTCTGGCACACTATTATGTCCCCAAAGAGGTACAGGAAGTGGCTGATTATCTTGGCGATTCCTATTATTTAAGTAAAATTGCAGCACAAGCTGAGGCGAAAGTAATAGTGCTTTGCGGCGTATATTTTATGGGTGAAAGCGCAAAAATCATGAACCCAAATAAAAAGGTTTTAATGCCTGACTTAGAAGCTGATTGTCCTATGGCGCACATGGCAACAGTAGAGAAAATCAAGGAGATAAGGAAAAAGTATCAGGATTTAGCAGTTGTATGCTACATTAATTCTACTGCAGAAATTAAAGCCAATTCTGATGTATGCGTAACTTCTTCTAATGCGCTTAAAGTAATCAAAGCCTTGCCAAATAATTATATTTATTTTATTCCAGATAAAAATCTTGGTAGTTATATAGCTGCGCTTGTTCCTGAAAAAACTTTTATTTTAAATGATGGTTTTTGTCATGTTCATAACAGCATTAGCGCTGAAGATGTGTTAAATATGAAAGCTGAACATCATCGTGCTAAAGTGGTTTCGCATCCTGAATGCAGTAATGAAGTTCTGCAACATTCGGATTATATTGGCAGCACTTCAGGGATAATTGACTTTATTAAAAAGAGTGCGGAAACGGAATTTGTTGTTTGTACAGAAACTGGAGTTTTTCACGAATTAGAAAGAAAAACGACGGGCAAAAGTTTCTACGCGGCTTCTTCATGCCAGGTATGCCCCGATATGAAGAAAAATACATTGGAAAAGTTATTGCAAACTCTTGAGAATTTGTCTAATGAAATAAATGTAGAAACAGAGACAGCATCAAAAAGCATCTATGCTTTGGAGAGGATGCACCAATTAGCAGAAGGTGAAGCAAAATGAATAATTATGATGTCATTATTATTGGCACAGGAGTAGCAGGGCTCTTTGCGGCCTTAAACTTGTCAAAAGACAAAAAAGTACTGGTATTAACAAAAACAATTGCTGACGAAAGTGATTCTTTTCTTGCTCAAGGCGGTATATGCGTACAGCGTGATGATCATGACTACGATAGCTTCATCGAAGATACATTAAAAGCCGGTCATTATGAGAATGATCGAAATTCTGTAGCGATAATGGTGAAACAATCAAGAGAAATTATTAATGATCTTTTAAACATAGGTGTGGAATTTGACAGAGATAATTCTGGCTTTTCTTACACAAAAGAAGGCGCACATTCTAAGCCAAGAATCTTACATCATAAGGACAAAACAGGCAAAGAAATCAGCAGCAAACTTTTAGAAAAGGTCAGACAGCTAAAGAATGTAGAAATTTCAGAAAACACATTATTATTGGACATACTTGCTGATGATAATCACTGTTATGGGGTAGTTGTGAGGGACAAAGACAATAACCTTCAAAATTTATATGCGCATTTTACTATCTTCGCCACAGGTGGAATTGGAGGGTTGTACGAAAAGTCTACTAATTATCCTCATTTGACAGGAGATGCAATAGCTATAGCAATTAGACGTAATATCAGACTGAAGAACATTAACTATATTCAGATTCATCCAACAGCTCTTTATACTGAACAGCCAGGCAGGGCTTTTCTTATTTCTGAGTCTGTAAGGGGAGAGGGCGCCGTACTACTAGACAAAGAGGGGAATAGATTTACCGATGAATTGCAGGCAAGAGATATTGTGGCCAAGAAAATTAACGAACAAATGGATAAAGATAATGCCAAACATGTATGGCTATATCTGGATGGACAAGTTAAGGGTGAAATTGCAAAAAGATTTCCGTCAATATATGAACGTTGCTTGCAAGAGGGTTATGATATAACCAAGGATCGGATACCGGTAGTTCCGGCGCAACACTATTTTATGGGTGGAATAGAAGTGGACACACAAAGCAAAACCTCTATGGATAATCTTTATGCCGTTGGCGAGACTAGCTGTAATGGTGTTCATGGGAAGAACAGGCTTGCGAGTAATTCTCTTTTGGAAAGTCTTGTGTTCAGCAAGAGAGCTGCGTTTGATATAAACAATAGTTGGAGAGAAGAAAAGTCTCCGTTCTTTCCTTTGCCAAAAGAAGAGGTCTATAAAGACATTGGTGAGGATAACAAAAAACTTATATTAGATAGCATCAGAAAGGAAGATGAAAGTGCAGAATAATATTGATAAATTAATTTTGGATGCACTGAGAGAAGATATTCCGAATGAAGATATAACAAC
>CAYTOV010000067.1:4923-7684 GCA_964439485.1 uncultured Acidaminococcales bacterium
AAAAGTTGTTGATTTACTTGATGGTAGTGATATAAAATTGCTTGATACGAGAAAAACTTCACCAAATAATAGAGTGTTTGAAAAATATGCTGTTAAGGTTGGTGGCGGTTTTAACCATCGCTTTAATCTTTCGGATGGTATTATGCTCAAAGACAATCATATAGCAGCGGCCGGCGGCATTAAAAAAGCAGTTTCTTTAGCAAGAGAATATGCTTCGTTTGTTCATAAAATAGAAGTTGAAGTAGAGACCTTTGATATGCTTAAGGAAGCCTTGGAAGCAAAAGCAGATATCATAATGCTTGATAACATGAGTATTGAAGAGATGAAAGAGGCTGTGAAGATTGTTAATCACAGAGCTTTGGTAGAATGTTCGGGCAATATTACGTTGGAAAATATTGCCAAACTTCGTGAAATTGGTGTAGATTATATATCAAGCGGAGCATTAACCTACTCTGCATCAGTATTAGACCTATCTTTAAAAAATTTGGAAAGGACATAATAATATGAATGGTGATAAACGAAGAGAAAGTATTTTACAGCAGCTTGCTGAAAGCCCATTGCCGATTTCTGGATTGCAATTAGCTAAGCTATTAAATGTCAGCCGTCAGGTAATAGTTCAGGATATAGCGCTTCTTCGTGCAGAAAAAAACGACATTTTGTCTACCAATACTGGCTATATAATAAAAAAAGCTGTTAAACCACAAAGAGTCTTTTGTGTTGCGCATAGTGATGATTGCATTTTAGATGAACTCTATACGATAGTTGACCTTGGAGGACGTGTTGTTGATGTACAAATTAACCATAAAGTATATGGGAATTTTTTTGCACTGCTAAATATTAAATCTCGCAGGGATGCAGAAAATCTGGTGGAGCGTATCTCTTCCGGTGAGAGCATTCCATTAAAAAAATTGACGCAGGATATGCATTGCCATCTTGTGGAAGCAGATACAGTTGATGAACTTGATTCAATAGAGACTGCCCTTCGCAGGAAAGGGTACCTGCGTGAAATTCAATAGTTACATAATAGTAATCAAAGCTAAATAGAAAACCGTTACCTCAAAGAAGAATGAGGTAACGGTTTTATTATTTTGAGTCAGATATTATTAATTTAGAGCAGGGTTACTTTAAGTAATTGTTTTCTAAAAAGTTTAGAAAACATCTGGCAGCATTATTTTTTTCGGCTGATTTTGAAAGGAACATCCAGGTTTCTCGTTTTAAAATCTTCCCGTTAAGCTCAAGGTTTATTGAGTGGAGATTGGGTTTATCGTGCAAGCGCGAAGAAGTCAATATAGAATAGCCCAAGCCGTTTTCAACCATCTGTAAACCAACGTTCAATGAACTAACCTTCATAGAGACAATAGGATCACAGTCAAAGGTGTTGACCCACCAATTGTCAACATCATTGCTGAATTGCTTTTCGGCAGAGAAGAATATACCAGGCAAAGTAGTCAATGAATCTAAAGTAAAAGGAGTTGCATTAACAACACAAAAGGGATCATCATAAAGAAAAACTTTGATGCCATCCCAAGGATAGTTACCGCGTATAAGCGCAATATGGATTTTTGATGACAATAAATCTTTATAGATGTTGTCATTAAAATCAGCATTAACACTTAAATCAATTTTAGGATACAGCGACTTGAAACTTTTGAAAATCTTAGGCAAAAAAAGCTCTGCGATTGAATTTGAGCAACCAATTTTTAAAGTACCACTTAATTCACCGGACGAATTATTTAAGTTATCTTTTAATTTTTCAAGATTTTTAAGCGCATCAATAGCATAGGAAGTCACAGTTTCACCCATTTCCGTGAAGGTAATTCCCGTCCTATGTCTTTCGATAATTTTGCAGCCAAATTCTTTTTCAATTAATTTGATTCTTGCACTAAGTGCAGGCTGAGTAAAATAAAGTTGTCTTGCCACCTTACTAATATTCAACTCTTCTTTAAGCAAAGACAAAATTTTCCAATCTTTTTCATTCATAATTAACACCTTAAATAATTTTTATTCTTATTATACAATATAATGTTTTGATATAAAAATTTTTTATCACAAAAGATAAAAAAAGGTTGAATTGACTTATAACTGAAATGATTTAAAATAATACATGTTTGGAGATCATTTGTAAGAAGCAGTGAAGGTATATTATTTAGAGACATGTTTAGTTATTTAAGCAAGGCAACAACATTATTATTATAAATATATTTCTGGAGGCGTTATTTTATGAAAGCTTTAGAAAATCTGGTTGTACTTGATTTAACACGTGTTTTGGCTGGGCCGTATTCGGCCATGATGATGGGGGACTTCGGTGCCAACATTATCAAAATTGAACAACCTGGCGTTGGTGATGATTCACGCGCTTTTGGTCCGTTTGTTGGCAAAGAAAGCGCTTATTACATGAGCCTTAACCGCAACAAACGTTCAATGACTTTAAACTTCAAAGAACAAGGCGCAAGAGACCTTTTCAAAGAAATGGTAAAAAAGGCTGACGTTGTTCTCGAGAACTACCGCCCAGGAACAATGGAGAAGTTTGGTCTTGGTTACGATGTTCTGAAAGAAATTAATCCAAATCTTATTTACGCAGCATGTTCCGGTTTCGGTGAAACCGGCCCTTATAAATTAAAACCAGCTTATGATATCATAGTGCAGGCTATGGGTGGAATCATGAGCATCACAGGTCCTGAAGGCGGCGAGCCAACAAGAGTAGGTGCTTCCGTTGGCGACATCATCGCAGGTTTGTTCACTACGATTGGTGTTTCCATGG